>JAUVCU010000269.1 GCA_030590715.1 Lentisphaeria bacterium | reverse complement strand
GCATAATTTGAACCTAATTCGCATGCTCTGAGCACACAACAGTGTTGACATGCTTTATTAAAAGTAATATGTTGATAGTATAGGGTTGCCTCGTAAAGGGCACAATCACTATCTTCAAACTTACCGTAAAAGAAAGGCCACTACAGATGGTAAAAAGCAAACACAAAAAGCGGTACCGCCGTACAAAAAAAAGCAGATCTTCAACCGATAAACATGTCGAAGGAACTATTACTGTTGCTCCGGGTGGATTTGGTTTTGTAAAGCCGAAAGTGGGCGATGAAGATATTTTTATTCCGCCTAAATATGTCGGAAACCTGATGAATGGAGATGTTGTTGAAGTTAAGTTGAAAAGTGACCGCGGGCAACGTGAACCAGGCAAAGGGCCGGTTGGACGCGTTGTTAAAGTTATTTCCCGTGGACGAGATACTCTTGTCGGAGAAATTGTTTCCGGCCATAAAATAAGACCTTTGAATAAGCGTATGGGTGAAGAGATCCACGTAAGCGGTAGCTTGAATGGCGCTAAGCGTGGTGACTGGGTTCAGGTGAAAATGTTACATACCGACCAGATTCACGATGCCGACCAATCATGTACCATTGATAAAAAACTTGGTAAATCGGGTACTATCCAGACAGATCTTCTGGCGGTAATGCACGAATACGATCTGCCGTTCCCATATACCGCGGAACAGGATGCTGAAGCCGCAGAGTTGAAACCGGTTGAAATTCCACGTGAAGATCACACGAGACTTTTCACGGTGACGCTGGATCCGGTCGATGCGAAAGATTTTGATGATGCTATTTCGTTTACCCGTGGTAAAAAGAAAGGTGAAATTGAGATCGGCGTTCATATCGCCGATGTTGCTTCATGGATCCGACCTGGTTCATTCTGGGATCAGGAAGCACGAAAGCGTTCATTCACGGCATATCTTCCGGGTAAAACGTTGCCGATGCTTCCTAGAACGCTGACGCGCATGATCAGTTTGACTACTGATGGTGAATCACTTGCTCATACCGTGTTTATAACAGTCGATCAGAAGTCTGGACGAGTCATTAAGTCGAGAAGATGCTACAGCCGTATTATGGTTGATAAACGACTTAACTACGGTGAAGTTCAGGATTATATTGACGGCGCAATGCCTGAAGATTGGGATGAAAACTTCGCGAAAAAAATCGACGTTTTGGTAGATCTTACCCGAAATATGCGCGCGTTCCGAAAAGCGGAAGAGCATTTTCTAGAACTTGCTGTTCCGGAAATTCGCGTGATGTGTAACGAGGAAACGGACGAAATAATAGGTTTGGTCAAGAAGATTCAGCGCGAATCGGAACAGCTTGTGGAAGAATGCATGCTGGCTGCAAATACCGCTGTTGCCGAAGAGATGATCGAAAAGCAGATTCCGGGCGTTTACCGTGTGCATCCGGAGCCGGATGAAGAGAAGCTTGAAGAGTATTGTGCTCTGGTTATGACGACAATCGGTCGCAGGCCGGCAGATCTTTCTACCCGTCCCGGCTGTAACGCATTTTTGGCAAGCCTTGAGGATGATGAAAAGAAACCGATTCTTACCAATGCGTTTTTGAGAGCTCTTGCACGGGCTTATTATGTTGAAAAGCCGTTGATCCATTTTGGATTGGGAAAAATGAAATATTCGCATTTCACCAGCCCGATCCGCCGATATTCAGATACACTGGTGCATCAGCAGCTTATTGCCAAAGAAGTAAATGAAAACTTGAAAGGCAATGCTGATATTGCACAAATCTGCGTTGAGATAAGTGAGAAAGAAAAGAACAATGATGAAGCGTATTATTCTGCCAATGACAGGATTAAGCTACGTTACCTTGATCAGGAACTGGAGCAGGGGGCTGATAATCATCACGAAGGTGTTATCGCACGGATCAACAGCAAAGGAATCCAGGTTGAAGTCGTAGATATCGGGATTTTCGGATTTATTCCTGCTGATTCTTTGGATAGAAGTTTCTCGTTTAATAAACAGGACAACTGTTTTGAAGCTAAGTCTAAGAACCTTAAATATATTGCCGGAGATGTTATCTACCTTCAATTGGAGCAAATTGACTTTACTCAGGGAACTGCTTTGTTCTCTCCAGCTTAAACAGATTTTTAATTGAAAATAAAAAGCCCTTCTATGATTTCATAGAGGGGCTTTTCTTTTTTTGATTTAGTTTACAGTTGATTCGAAGGCATACTTCTTAGTGAAATTAAGATAGCTTGTCACATGTTTGTTATCACAGAAATCCGGTGGAAGCAAAAAAAAAGAGAGCTACCCGGAGGCAGCTCTCAATATTAGATGTATAGCGTGAAACTATTTGGCCGTTTTCAGTTTGTCCATATAAACTGTTAGTCGTTCCTGAAGAGATTTCAGCGAATCAGTAAGCTGGCTCATGTCAGCTTTAAGACCTTTCATATCATCTCCAAGCATTTCTGTAAGGGGAATCTCTTTGATCTTTGCTTTGATAGCATCTATCTCAGGTTGTTTATCAGCAATAGCTTTTTTGTATGCTTCAATCATGCCCTGAAGTTTTTCTTTACCCATAGTTTCAGCTTCTGCGGCAACTTCAGAAATAGGTTTGTTCTCGTCAACTGATTCTCCGCATCCTGTAAGCAGCATTGTTGCAGTAAAGCATGATAGTAGTAGTTTCTTCATCATTTTCTTCTTCCTTTCATTTAGTTAAAATGTGCTAATGTTAATTTAACATAGGGTATTCTAATTGATAGGAATCTTTGATAAATAATAAGAGTCAGATTAGTAAATCAGAGTATAGGATATGATTTGTATTATTCCGAATCGGTTGAACCTTGATTTCCATATTTCTTTTTATAGAATTCAGGATAGAGTTTTTTGGTACATTCAGGACACACTGTATGTGAAAATTCAGCGAGTGAATGTTTTGAAATATATTCTTCCATACGATCCCAGGTACCTTGGTCATCCATTATATTGTGACAACTTGCACATACTGGAATAACTCCACGAAGTGTAACGATCTCTTCCATCTGTTTTAGAACTTCTTCATTTTTTTTTGCAAGTTCTTCATTGACTCTGCTCAATTCCAGTAAGTCTTTGTGACGGGCTATGGCAATGATTATAGCATGGGCAAGGTCCTTTGCTGATGGAGGCTTTGTTATATATGCTCCAACACCGGCTTTGCTGGCTTCCTCCACTAGTTCTTCAGACTGTTGTGCTGTCAGAATAATAACAGGAGTTGGGCATTCTTTTCGTATTTCCCCGGCGGCTTCAATCCCGTTCATAACGGGCATCTCAATATCCATTATTACAATATCAGGTTGTAACTGCTTAACCATTTTTACGGCCTCATGTCCTGCCGCTACATCAGCTACAACTTCGTGCCCCAACTGCTCGACAAGGCGGATGATTTCCTCTGACACCAGATAGTCATCTTCACAAATTAGAACTCTAATTGTCTCATTCTGTAACATTATTTATCTCCTGGACTGCACGTTGGCGAGCGGGAAGGTAATTATTATTCCAGCGCCATTATCATTGAATAATTCTAACTTACCAAGCAGGTTTTTGCGAACAAGGCCTCTGATAAGGTCAAAGCCGATATTACATTTTGTGAAATCTCCTTGGAGAAATGGTTCGGGAAAGCCGGGGCCGTTGTCTTT
>JAUVCU010000134.1 GCA_030590715.1 Lentisphaeria bacterium | reverse complement strand
CCGCGTCCGGCTCTATTGCCAAGTCGCTCTGCACTATTATTAAACCTGTTTTGGCCAACTTCACTCCATGGTATTTCTTCTCCATTACATTCACCAAAACCTCTTCCGCTCATTGAGCCATCTCCATTCGGTCCACTCTTGTCAAAATTCGGCATAACATCCTCCTTTTAAAATTCCTAAAAAACTAAGCTTGTGAAAATTATTCAATTACCAGATACTCCTCCAATTATTTGTTTGCGTCTCCATTTATTTAACTATAAACATTCCTGAAGTATTGATGCGGCTGTACCAACACACTCAACACAGCTAAGTGATCGTGATTTCCTAATTGAACGACAACCTGTGTGACCCTTTGACTTTTCCTTGAATTTCTGAATTACCAACTCACGTTTTTCTACTCCCGCAATCTCACTTGCAGCAAACAGAGCACCGCACATACCTCCATCGGCATTACCATGCCCAGCGTCGGACACTTCCAAAGAACCATTTTTAATTTTTTCACTATATTGTGACCAACCATGAATTACCGATTGAGCACAGTTACCACGACGTTCAATATAAAATTTTTCTGCTTCCAGCTTCATTTTAACCCTTTACTACAATTCTTAAATTTATTATTTATAGCATATGCTATTAATATTTGCTAAAAAAACCTGAATTAACAGGTTATGTAAAACTTATTCAGAAGTATCAGAACTTCTTTCGCAGCACCGTTTGCCTTTGCGCTTATTCTTGAAATGAACATCGCCACCAGATACACATATTGCTTTGCCGTTAACAAGAGCATCAGTGATCTTATATCGCGCTGACTTTAAAATATTTCCCAATGTCTGTCTGGATACACCCATTTTTTCTGCTGCATCACTTTGGTACATCTCTTCCAGATTTGTTAACCTTAACGCTTCCAATTCATCCACATTCAAATCCACTTGCTCCAGCTCACTCATTGGAACTCTTGCTGGTTTAAAATATGTATGATTAAATTCCGAATCTACTCTCCTGCAACTAACTGGTCTTGCCATTTAAATTCCCCCTCTCTATATCTTTAACTTTATAGCATATGCCAAAAATACAAGACGATCGGAAATATTTGTTGTAAAAAACAGTTTCACTCCCCAATCAAACTACCCCTTGTACAAGCAAAATTATTTTTTTGATTTGATTAACAACACAAAAGGTATCGCACAGGCACTTACATAAGCGGTAAGCTGATACGTGAAATCCATTCCCCACTTATCGGCAGCAATACCAACCAAAAGCGTCATTAAGGATGAAAAGATAAAATTAACGGTCATATACAGCCCGTTAACAAAAGAGGTGTGCTTAGTATCAAAATCATGCACTAAAGCCAACATAACCGGACCTGAAGCGAACAAAAAGAATCCGGACAGAATTAATAAGGGGAAAATATACATTCCCTGAAGGTTCACAAAAGCCAACATAAGAACTGGATTTAATATAGAACTATAAAGCAGTACTTTTTTACGACCAATTTTATCTGAAAATGAACCTGCGAAATACACTCCTACGGCACCGGAAAACTGCAGGATAGACAAAGATATCCCGGCAGCCCATAAAGATGTACCCATACCAGTCAGGCGTGTTGGTAAATATATCGTCATTGCTGACTTAACTGCAGCTTGAAAAAAGATGAACCCGGATATGCTAAGAAAAAGTGGTAGCATATCAATTAATGTATCTTTAATGCCAATATCATGTGATTTACAAGATGGCTTTGTAATTGTTACTTTTCTCAATCTGAAATATATAATTGATGATGCAAACAGCCCGAACGGTATCAATCTGCAAATTCCTTCCAAGCCCCATAAAGAAACAGCACCCACCACAACTAAAGGCCCCAAAGTTCGAGCTAACTCACCTCCTAACATATAAAAACTCATCCCTTTCCCCAATTGGTCGCCTGAAAAGTGCTTTACCATTGCAGGAGAAGGGACATGAAAAAGGACAGATGACAATCCGGAGACAAATACAAGAATCATCAATACAATATAATTGGGAGATACCCCAACAAGACTCATTGATATTGTGGTGATCACCGGCGCAATTACAATAAAATACCGGACACATATCTTATCAGCAATTATTCCTACAAATGGGTTTATCAAAGATGGACTCTTCCGTAATACATCCAGTATTCCCGCCTGAAATATGGAAATACCCAGCCGCTCAATCAACAAAGGTAAAACCGGCGCCAAAAATGCCGAATATGTATCGTGTGCAAGATGCGCAAAAGAGACCGTTATTACATTTCTTATATCAAACTTTTTTTTACTTTCTGCCATTATACCAAATGAGTCCTATGTTAAAGTACTTGAATTAGTAGCATATGCTATTAACCTAACCAGATCAATATTATTTACAACAGAGACATGAGGAAAAATGAAAATCAGAACACTGAAAGAGGTATACTTTTCACCGACGAAAACAACACAACAAATAGTTGATTCTATATGTAAAGGGATAGATGCTGATTTTGCAATGAGCATTGACATCACTTCACCAATGGAAGAAATCACAAAAATAGAATGTTCAACAAATGAGATATTAGTAATAGGAGTTCCGGTGTATTCTGGTCGTGTTCCTCAGACAGCAGTAGATCGCCTTAGGTCACTTAAAGGAGAAAATACGCCTGCTGTACTAGTTGCGGTGTATGGCAATGCAAAAGTTGACGACGCCCTCATCGAGCTATTCGATATTGTTGAAATCGCCGGGTTTATACCAATTGCCGCTGCTACATTTATTGGGGAACACTCGTTTTCAACCGATGAACAGCCTATCGCAATCAACCGCCCTGATACAGACGACCTCTTAGCTGCTGTTGATTTTGGTCGACAAATACAGGAGAAAACTGCCGCTCTTTGTTCTGATAAAAATATAACTCCAATTTCAGTCCCTGGTAATCGCCCCTATAAGGTCGCAACTCCGCTATCACTAGGAGTTCCGGATGTCGACTCTGATCTATGCACGGACTGCAAAGTTTGTTCAACAGTTTGTCCTACAGGTGCCATTGATAGAGAAAACAATAACTCAAATGACGAGGAGTGCATCTCCTGTTATGCCTGCATCAAATCATGCTCTGAAGGAGCCCGTTTTCAGAACGACCCTGTCATGACAGCAGTAAAAGATAAATTACATTCTAATTTTAAAACAAGAAAAGAACCGGAGTTTATTCTATAAATGAAAACCTACCTTGATTGTATCCCCTGCTTCTTTAAGCAATGCCTTCAGGTTTCACGGGCAACAAAATGCAGTGTTATCCTGCAAAAAGAGATATTAGATGAAGTATCTGAATTAATCCCCGGTTTTTCACTCAATCATACTCCTCCGGAAATGGCGGGTGCAATTCTAAATATTATCAGAGAGAAAACAGGACAGGAAGATCCGTATGATGATATCAAAGAGATAAGCAGAAACCGCGTCAGAAATGTTCTTCCAAAAGTAGAAGATATGGTTAAGCAGAGTGAAGCTCCTCTATTAACGGCGGTCAAACTGACGATTGCCGCGAATATAATTGACTACGGAGCGAATGGTGAACTGGACCTTGGGTCTGAACTGATTTCTTTATTAATGGTTGAAGATTCTAAAATAAAAAAAGAACGCGAAGAATTGTTCAATTTCAACTCGTTCAGCAATAAACTGATGAATTCTCATAATATTCTCTATATTGGCGATAATGTTGGGGAACACTTTTTTGACAGAATTCTCATTGAGGAGATGAAAAGAGCAAACCCGAAGATCAGCGTCACATATGCAACTCGTGACCGGCCGGTACTAAATGACATCACACTTTCAGATGCAATTGATGCCGGTATTGATAAACATGCTAAGGCAATCTCAAGTGGTTCACAACTTCCAGGAACGGTATTGAATTTATGTAATAAAGAATTTACCGATATCTTCAATTCTGCTGATATGATAATATCCAAGGGTCAGGGGAACTACGAAACACTTTCTGATGTATCTGCGCCTATCTTCTTTTTATTAATGGCAAAATGCCCGGTAATAGCAGAGCATGCTTGCTGCGATTTAAAAGACATATTACTTATTGAATGCCAAGACTCAACATTGAGCCAATAGCTGGAGATTAGCAGAAAGCTATGTCTCATTGGGGGGGGTAACAAAAAGATAAAACGGGTAAGATAAGTCCGAAATAGATCTTCACTTGTGTCGTTGATCACACCTCCGGCAAAGTACTATACAAAGAATGAAGTACTGAGCACATAGTCTGGCTTTTAACAGGATTACGTTATGGCAAAAAAAAGAAAGAAACGCACTACCAATAGATGTGTAAAGGCATCATCACCGAGCAGGAAAAAAGTTAACGGTTCCATTGTATGGGTGGTACTTATTGTTGCCGTTACCGTGATTGGGCTACTACTCAGCACAGATCTTGGAGAGAATTTTGTAGGCGAGCTATATGATTCCTCACTCGAAAAAGATGGAGAACTGACTTTTCACAATGGAAGAACGAGCGGAGTCATTAAAAAGATCAACATAGAAATAGCAGACGATGATTCTGAACGAGTCCTGGGATTGATGTATAGGCGACACATGAAGGACAGCTCCGGAATGCTCTTTATAATGGATAAGGAAGAGCCTCAAGCATTCTGGATGAAAAACACCTATATCTCACTCGATATTATCTATCTCAATAAAAACCTTGAGATCGTTAAAATATACAAAGATACGATCCCGTTCTCCGAGAAGCCACTCCGATCCCACAGCTCCTCAAAATATGTGGTTGAGGTTAATGCAGGGTTCTGTAACAAACATATGATAAAAACAGGTGATTACATAAAATTCAGAAAATAAATAGTATTACGTTATGATCTTTGTAAAAATCGCTTGTGATATTTGACATTTTCAGGACAAAGAATAGCTTTCTTAAAATCAGGAACTAAACCAGCATAAGGAAATAGTAAATGAAACACTTGAAAAACATTTTCGATAAAAACCGTGTGTGGGCAGAAAGGATAAATCGGGATAACCCAGACTTTTTCCCAGAGCTGTCACGGCAACAGAGCCCGGAATATTTATGGATAGGTTGTGCTGACAGCCGTGTGCCCGCAACTGAAATAGCAGATATGATGCCGGGTGAGATTTTTGTTCACCGGAATATCGCCAATATGGTTATACATACAGATCTTAGCTGCTTGTCGGTTCTCCAGTATGCAGTTGACGTATTGAAAGTGAAGCATGTTATTATATGCGGACATTACGGATGCGGTGGTGTGAAAGCTTCGATGGAGAAAGGCAGTCATGGTTTGATTGACAATTGGTTGCGCCATATCAAAGACATTTACCGTTATCACCAGAATGAGCTTGAAGCTATTGATGATGAAACGGAAAGGTTTGATAAATTGTGTGAACTGAACGTTGTAGAACAAGTGGCAAATGTGTGTCACACTACAATTGTCCAAGATGCCTGGAGTGCCGGTCAGGAGTTGCATGTCCATGGCTTGATCTATGGCCTGGAAGACGGAATCCTCCAAGACCTTGATGTTTCATTCTCCGGACC
>JAUVCU010000200.1 GCA_030590715.1 Lentisphaeria bacterium | reverse complement strand
CTTTTTATTCTATTGAAGTTAATATTAATAATTACAAAAATTAACGCCAAGAGCAAAAACCTGCATACTCTTTCCGATATTAGATGTTTGAATGTAGTACGTGAGTCGGCGTTTGTACAGCAGATGCACTATTTTCTAACTCAATTTTCACAATTGAACTTCTAGTGGGAATAATAAAAATATTTTACAGCAAGATGGATATATTTTTTGCTTATATCAAAAAGAAAAGCCAGACAGGTATTGTTACTATACTGGCTAATGTTGTCCAGACTATTACTGCGGCTGCGGGCTCTTCTTTAATGTGAGCTCCTGTAGCAATTACATAAGACGCGACAGCGACAGGAGTCGCCATTAATAAAACGCAGGAACCAACAACAATTTTCGAGGCATCAGGGAAAAAGCTTTTGAGTATTAGCAGTGTGATCATAGGAGTGACAACTACTTTTAAAGAACATGCCGCGAAAAGGGCCATTTTATTCTGTGAAACGGCCCTGAATGAGAGGCTTCCTCCAATTGCTAGTAGGGCCATCGGCAAGCCCATACTTCCTCCAAGTTTTAGGAAACCAGTAATCATTGAGACCGGTGGATTAAGAATTCTGATTGAATCCTGTGATATGTTCTGTGAGATATAGGCGCAGATTATTCCGAAAAATGCAGCGCCTACAATCGGGTTTACAATCGCAGTTTTCAGCATTTTAGAAACAGAGCTTTTTTTGTCTCCGTATACACCGGTGATTAATGTTCCGGCGGTAATCCATAGTGGAACGGCAAAGGCGTTGAAAATTGCCGCATTGGTAAATCCTTCGTCGCCGAAAGCTCTCTGTGCTAGTGGGAAGCCAAGGTATGTTGCATTAGCCCAAAAACCTGTATAGATAAACGGCCCGCGTATTGATTTATCTATTTTGAAAATCAGTGTGGATAAAATGGCAAGGGCTGTAATTATCAGCATCGGTACAGTTCCTCCGACGATAATAGGCATGCTGATCAATTTGTCAAAATCAGTCCCCGAAATACCTATGAATATAAGTGCCGGGAGACTGAAGTAGAATATTATCTTATTCATAAACAGGCGGTGGTCAGTAGTCATAATGTTTTTTACGGTCAGCCATCTGCCCAGCCCGATCATCGCAAAGACCGGTATTGTTATTTCGAGAACGTTAAAGACCTGTTCAACAAAGTTTGATTCAATCATTATATGTTTTCTTGCTCCAGGCCTTAGTGTTTCGCTTTTTATTTGGGAGGCTACTATACCCGTTTTAGGATATAAAAATATAATAAAAGTTGTATTCAACTATGTTGTGGTGTTTATCTATAATTTGTGTACAATTGAAAATAATTTTTGAGGAAATAGAAATGACATACTTTGATAGAGAAAGTGAGATTCGGGACGGAGCAAAATCCTTTGTTTATAATGAGCTGAGTGGCGGCGATTATCTAGCTTTAGATCAGTCATATAAATATAGCTATGCAAATGAGAATGTTTTCATTTGTGCGTTAAGTTTTGGTGAGAATGAAGTTATGAATCTGCACTACTACAGTGACGGAGAGGAGCATCGAGATGGAGTGCTTCCTGAAAAGTTCCTGACTGATATTAGAATGGGAAGTGATGAACTTACTCGAATTGTCGACGATTTTGTTGTTACAGGTAAGTTTAGAAAGTTTTAGTAGAATTACGCTCCGTCCGCAAACGGAGCTTTATTTATTATTGATTTGGTATGTTTTTCAGAACTTCAAGAGTGTAGTCCCAAAACTTCCTGACTGAAGCTATGTGAACCTTCTCATCGGGAGAATGTGGGAAGCGGATTGTCGGACCGAACGATATCATATCCATTTTCTGATGACCCGCGTGGATAATTCCGCATTCCAGGCCGGCGTGAATAACACGAACCTTAGCTTCTTCACCGTACATGTTTAGGTAGATATTTTTCATTTTCTCAAGTATTGGGGAGTGTGGATTTGGAGACCAGCCAGGATACTCTCCAGAATGGCTTACTTGTGCTCCGGCCAGCTCAAATACATGGCGGACTTGTTCGGCTGCCAACTCTCTTAGTGTATCAATCGATCCGCGCTGTAGCGTGTGGATCTCAATCTTATCGTCGAAAGTGTTGATTATTCCCAGGTTACTCGACAATTCGACAACTTCAGGGATCTCAATATTTCTTCTCAATACTCCATTCGGGCATGATATTATTGCTCTCAAAACCGTTTTAATAATCAGCTTTGCAATCGCAGGCTTTTCACAATCTATCTGCTTAAACTTTAGGTTTATTCCTTTGGCATTAACCGCAAGCTCATTTTTAAGTCTTTGCTCAAGAAGCATTATCTCATTTATAAACTCTTTTTCGTGGGATTCAGGAATAGCAATAAGTGATTTAGCTTCGCGTGGAATCGCATTGCGCAGATCGCCACCGTTGAATGAAATGACCTCTGCATCAAATTTATTGATCAATTCAAATAGAATACGGGCCATTTCAATATTAGAATTGCCGCGTTCGAGGTGAATGTCTACTCCTGAATGTCCACCTTTAAAGCCGCAGAGGTGCAGTTGATAGCAATTATATCCATCATGAAGGTCAGCCGTTTCAAAGTGAAATGCGGCATGGGTACTTACTCCGCCGGCGCAGCCGATGTAAAGTTCGCCTTCATCTTCTGAATCCAGATTCAAAAGGATTTCTCCATTTAAAATTCCCGGCTCAAGGTTGAATGCCCCGGTCATTCCTGTCTCTTCGTCAATTGTAAAAAGTGCTTCCAGCGGGCCGTGCTCTATTTCATTTGATTGTAGAATCGAAAGTATTGTTGCAACTCCTATCCCATTGTCGGCTCCTAATGTCGTGTTTTCTGCAGTTATCCATTCCCCATCGATATATGGCTTTATCGGGTCTTTTGTGAAATCGTGATCAATGCCGCTATTTTTTTGCGGAACCATATCCAGGTGCGACTGTAGCGTTGTAACCTTTAACGCTTCATAACCTGTGGTAGCCGGTTTTCTTATAATGACATTTCCAACTTTGTCGACGGTGGTTTCCAGACCTGAACTTTCACCAATGCTTTTTACGAATTCAATGATTTTTTCTTCATGCTTGGACGGGTGGGGAATATTGCAGATTGATTCGAAGTTTTCCCAGAGCTTTTGCGGCTCGAGATCAGAAATTGCTGTTTTCATATGAATGCCCTGAGTTTGGCCGTTATTGTTGATTTGATCATCAATAGTAATTCATTGACTAAATTCGGGCAAGTGAAGGGAATTATTAATAGCTCTAAAACTGATCATGTAATTTAGAGTAAATTCAAAATACCAAATGAACTCAAAGCATTTCCTTGTGCCATGAGTGCGTTGTTCACCTGTTTCTGTACCAGTAGTTGGGTGAAGTTAACTGATTCTCTGGCAAAATCGATATCTCTGATTTTACTTTCAGAAGCTCTCATATTATCTTCCTGAGCGAGTAGCCCTTCAAGTCTCAGCTGAGCAACTCGTTCGTGCGACGCATTTTTTGCCATACTGCTTATGTTTGTATCCATTGCTGCGTCAAGTGCTTCCAGCGCATCAGCATCTGTCAGTTGAAGGCCATTAATGCTGTCGATGACGCTGCCGAATGTTCTGTTTCCTGCGGCTATTTCGCTTGTTATCTGTAGATCGGAAGTATCCAGTTCAATCTTCTGCCCAGCATCAGGACCAACCTGAACCGTTGTACTTTCTCCCTGAAAGAGTTTCATGCCGTTAAACTGGCCAAGTGCCGTGTCTTTTGACGTTATCTTTGCTGTATCATCCTGCAGCATTTTGAATTCTTCTTCAAGTAATTCCCTATCTTCGGGATTCGTAACTCCCTGTGCCTGAATTGCGAGCTCTTTCATTCTCGATAGGTTAGTGGTTATGCTTTGACTGAAACCGGAAGACGTCTGGTGCATTGATATCTGGTTTACCGTGTTTCGGCGGGCCATATCTATTGCTGAGATCTGGGCTCTCATTCTTTCGCTTATACCCAACCCAGCAGGATCATCTGTAGGAAGAATCATTCCTGTCGTAAGCCTTTTAATAGAGTTCGACAGTCTCCAAGAATTTACGGAATTATTGCTCCACACTGTAAAACCTGAATTTATTGCTGTTACAGCCACAAGAAACCTCCTTGTTACAGCATTTAACTCTTTACTTAATTATACGTTGAAACCACTTAAGGGTCAATTGCTGGCAGAGTTGTTATTGTTCTCAGATTAGCTGTTTTTCCTTTCTGGGAAATAATTGAGGAATATGCAATTAAACCAATCTGTTCCTTGTTAACCTTTAGGTTACAAAGGGATTGATGGAAGGAATGCATGCACAGATATTGCATTCAGAGTTCTTTTTTCGTACCATGTATTAC
>JAUVCU010000233.1 GCA_030590715.1 Lentisphaeria bacterium | reverse complement strand
CGCACGAAACAAAAATACAGCAAGCGGAAGATCGAGCATTGATGTTTCGTCCACAATTAACAGATCACATTCAAGCGGTTGCTCGTAGCCGTGTACAAAGGTCGCTTTTATGGGATCCCATTTCAGAAGACGGTGAATTGTCTTTGCCTCGACCCCACAAGATTCAGTCATGCGTTTTGCGGCACGACCTGTCGGCGCTGCAAGAAAAACGTGCAATTTTGATTTTTTAGCCCTGCGGACAATCTCACCGACTACCGTTGTTTTACCAACACCGGGTCCACCGGTTATAATACTAAATGGATTTTCACCGACTTTATCAACAGCACTAAGCTGAACATCATCAAACATCTGCCCTTCCAAAGCAGCAACACGCATCATCTCATCACCGGCATGCTCCGGCACACTTGTCAGATCTTCCAACTGTCTCGTCAATTCACACTCAGCTTTATACAAACCAGCTGAGTAAACGTAGCGATGTCGGGCTCCATCAAGAGGACTCTCAAATTCATCAACAACTACATTCTTCTTTTCAACAGCGCATCGAAGCCCCTGCTCCGCTTCCTGCGAAGCTACACCCAGTAGATCTGCCGTGAATTTTATAAAGTCCGGCTCCGGATAACAGGTGTGCCCCTGTTTGGAAAGATTATTCAGAGCGTAAAGAGTACCGGCTGTCAGACGCTTAGGGTCATTTTTCTGTACCCCTTGCTGAAGCGCAACTTTATCCGCCATGATAAACCCGATACCTTTCACTTCATCGGCAAGCTGATACGGATTGTTCTGAATAACTTCGGCTGAATTAGCACCGTAAACTTTATAAATACGCTGGCAGTAGGCAGGTGTAATGCCAAGGCTCTGCATATAGATGTAGATATTTCTGCGTTCGGCCTGATCACTCCAGGCTCTGCGAACCATCTCGATTTTCTTTTTACCGAATCCGGCAACCTCTTTCAGTCTTGCTGAGTAGTTATCTAAAACATCTATTGTTTTCAAGCCGAATGTGGCAACAATAGCCTTAGCCGACTTTGGACCGATACCGGGTATAACGCCCGAGCAAAGATATTTCTCAATTCCGTGACTCGTCGTTGGAAGAACAATCTTTGAAGAACTTATTTTCAGCTGCCTTCCGTATTCTTTATGTTTGGTCCACTTTCCCGTCAATTCTAAGGACTGACCTTCATGAGCGCCAGGCATGTGACCGGTCACCGTCTGTTCCTGCCCCTTCTCATCTGAAACTTTAACAATTGAAAACGACTGATCATCATTTTCGTACACAACCCGAACTACATCACAGCGCATTGTATATTCGGTCAGATTTTGATTTTCGAAAGAATCAGGCATTTTAATATCTCTAGTATTCTTATGGGAAGTGACTTACAGGCTTTATACAAAGCACCGATAAATTAAGAGTTGTTTGAGTTCAAGCTTTAGCTTGTTCCGTTTACAAGCTGAAGCTTGAACTCAGACAATTAATTACACAGGTTCTGTGAATAAACATCATCAGTTACATAACTGAGCTAAAAATAGCACCGGACGAACCGGTGCTATTTGAAATATCTTAGTGGTGAGAGAAGATTCTCTCTGGAGCGTGAACAATAGCAACGCCAAGTTCGTTAGCTCGTGCAATCACATCTGCGTCACGAAGTGATCCTGCAGGAGCGATAACAGCTGTAACACCAGCTTTGGCTGCAACTTCAACAGCATCAGCGAACGGGAAAAATCCGTCACTAGACATAACAGAGTCCTGAAGAACTTCAGTACCCTCGTATTTGTCGTTGAATTTGTTGATAGCCTGTTCAACAGCACCAACACGATCCTGCTCACCTGTTCCAACTGCAAGAGTCTGACCGTTTTTCATGATAACAACACCGTTCGAACGAACGTTGATGTTGATATACCATGCAGCGAGAAGGTCTGCAATTTGTGATTCGGTAGCTTTTACTTCTGAAACTTGTTTTCCACAACGTTTGTTTTCCGCTTCAGCAGGTTTTAGATCGTCAACACTGCGAAGATTTGTAAGAAGTGGAGCAGCGATCACAAGAGACCCGTCTGCGAGAACTTTGATAGAATTAACGTGAGCTGCTTCATCTCCAACGAAACGTGGAAGCTGTTTAAGATCACCACATTTGATTATACGGATGTGACCGTTCATCTTGTAAGTTTCTCTGTCATTGAAAACAGCTACAGCTTCTTCAGTGAAAGAAGGTGCAACAACACACTCAACGAAAGAAGTCATGATTTCCTGAGCAACTTCTTTGTCAACTTCAACGTTGAAACAAACAGCAGAACCAAAAGCGGCACGAGCATCGCAGTCGCGAGCTTTTACGTATACGTCTTTGATAGACTCGCCGGCACGCTGAACAGCAGCACCAGATGGATTAACGTGCTTCATTACCGCACAAGCTGGCTCGTCAAAAAACTTAACGATATTCATTGAGTATGAAATATCTTCAAGGTTTGTTTGAGAAAGACCGCTCTTACCATTTTTGACGATCTCAAGATCCCCAACCGGGCTCGCTACGTTTACAGGCTTATAAAAAGCTGCAGGCTGATGTGGATTCGTCCCGTAGCGTAGATCCTCTACTTTTACAAACTCTACACCATTGATGTTCAACGAATCGGAAAAATCACCGATATTCTTCGAAAGATACGCATTGCGATCCAGGTTCTTTGAAGACATTTTTTACTCCAGTATTTAATTAATTTTTGGTTAATAATTTATGCTTTATAAATTTTGGATAAAACTTACTCTATTTTGCGAATTTCGCAAACTAAGCTACTGTGTAAAGGAACCCAAAAAAGAGCCGGCGAAACGGAGTTACAGAAAAACGACAGGAGATACAGTGAAGAAAGGACTATTTATAACCTTTGAAGGACCCGAAGGAGCTGGTAAAACCACCCAGATTTCAAAGCTTTGCGACTTCTTCAAAAGCAAAGGCAAAGAGTGCGTGGTAACACGAGAGCCCGGAGGCACACCTGTCGCGGAACAACTACGCGAAATTGTAAAACACCACAATGGTCCGGAATTAATTGTAGACGAAGCAGAAGTTCTGCTCTTTGCAGCCAGCCGGGCCCAACATGTAAGAAATCTCATAATCCCGGCCATTGAAGAGGGGAAAATCGTTATCTGCGATAGATTCTACGATTCAACATTCGCCTACCAGGGTTTCGCCCGCGGTCAGAATATTGAGAACCTTAAGTACATCACCGACTATGCAATCTGCGGTTGCGTTCCGGATGTAACATTCCTTTTGGATCTTCCCGTTGAAGTCGGTTTCAAACGCACGCAAACACGCGAAGAAACAATCGGCAAAGCTGACAGGATTGAAGCTGCCGGACTGGAATTTCACAAAGCTGTTCGTGAGGGATTCCTTAGGCTAGCTGAGGAAGAAGCGGAAAGAATTATGGTAATGAACGCCGACCAGGATTCAGAAACACTACACAATCAAATAACAGAATACTTTGCCGATGTCCTATAACCAATTAAAAGAACGCTTTCCCGAGCTGGTTAAGTCGCTAACTACAGCCCGCCTAAACAACCGACTGGCACACGCCTACCTTCTCTATGGTGATAACCTTGAGATGCGTGAGTTGATGACAACCTTTATGCTTCAGACTATTTCCTGCCCGCATTCGAATGAAACAGGCGAGCCGTGTTTTACCTGCAAGACCTGCAGTCAGATAGAACGCAAAGTTTATCCTGATATGTATTCGCTGGTTCCTACATCTAAAAGCAGACAGATTCGAGTTGGAGCAGAAAAGGAAGAAGACACGGTGCGATGGTTTGAACATCAATTCTACCTGAGTTCTACTTCAGAGGTCGGCAAAAAGCTTGGCGTTATTGACGATGCCGACTGTATGAACATACAAGCTCAGAATGCTTTCCTTAAAACTCTGGAAGAGCCGCCAACCAACAGTTTTTTCATTTTGGCAACGGCAAACCC
>JAUVCU010000032.1 GCA_030590715.1 Lentisphaeria bacterium | reverse complement strand
TAGGAGGAATCCTACTTGGTGACGTTGCTCAAACAAATACACTTGTTCTTGGGGTTGATAAAGGTTTTGAAATTGAAGACGCTAAGGAAAGCTCTTTGATCTAACCTGAAAATATCAGTTCATAGTAAGCTGCCGCAATTATATTTGCGGCAGCTTTTTTTATTTCTAAAAATTAATTAACAATCTCAACAGTCACGGTTGTGCCGGCTTCTTCAGAAGACTTCATCTTGATTCCTCCGCCTAAAGCCGTTGCAATAAGCTTTGCGCTATACGTTCCAAGACCAGTTCCGCCTGTTTTTCCCGAGGTTGTATACTTGTCAAAGAACGTATCCCTGATATCCTCTGGAACAGCTCCCATGTTGTGAATTGCCACACTATTTCTATCCCCATCTGCAAAGTCAATCGTTATAGTATCTCCAACCGGAGATGCGTCCATAGCATTTTTAAATAGGTTTGAAAATAGAGAATAACTAAGAAGCTCTTCTGACTGAACAAAAAACTCCTCATTTTCACAGACTCCTTTCCCGTCCAGAACAAAAGATACATTCAGTTCTTTATATGCAATAACACTCTGCTGTTCTCTCATTATTTTCCTAAATACTGTCACAAGACCAACGGGAACTTTTGTAACCTTATACGTACCACACTCCATTTTATACATATCCAGAGACATATTAATCATATCCAGCATTTGATAGCCCGCTTCCTCTATCAGATTCAACATCATGGCATCTTTTTCGTCCAATCCTAAACTTGATTTAATGATCTCAGGAAGAGCGACGATTGCATTCAATGGATTCTTCAGATCATGCTGAACCACACGGCTTATATCCTCACGCAGCAGTTCTACTTTTTTCCGATCGGTGATATCAATAAAATTCAACAACAAAAACGGCTTGATCGATGTTTTAACCTCTGTTACCTTTTGGATCAGATCAAAAACTTTGCCATTCGGCGCAGCAAGACACGATTCTATACAGAAAGAGTCTTCACTTGAGTTTAGCAGAATATTACTGTCACCAGCTTCAGATGTAAAAAACTCGGAGTAATTACGACCGACAACATCAGTTATCGGCACACCGAACAGCTCTAAGGCTCCGGCATTAACATCGACAATTTTATTATCGTCGGGGTCAATAATTACCAAACCAGAGTGCACCGCCTCCAGGAAAGCAAGGAGGTCAAGCTCGGCGACCCGCAAGCGTTGATTAATTCTCATCTGTTTTTTCCAGATATCAACATTCATAAGGTTAGCCTTAACTCTGGCGACAAGTTCCAAACCATTAAACGGCTTGGTGATATAATCAATGCCTCCAATCTCAAAACCTTTCAGGATATCATCGACATCAGATAAAATAGTCAGAAATATCACAGGTATATCTTTAGTTACATCATTTGCCTTAAGGATTTTACATACTTCAAACCCATTGAGACCCGACATCATTATATCGAGAAGGATCATATCAAAATCATTTTCTTCAACTAACAAAAGAGCATCTTTTCCGTTTGAGGCAGTCGTCACCAAATACCCCTGCTGTTTGAGATGACACTCTGCCAGTTTCAAATTGGCCACACCATCATCAACAATCAAAATCTTCTTGTTTGCTCTTTCTCCAAAAATCATTGATAACTCCTGTATCCTCACACGAATAAATAAAAATTCTCTTTTACATTTTAAAGCAATACTTCTTTAAAACACACGTTACTTTTTTGTATTGTTCCAGGTTTTGTGAAAAAGAAAGCCTCGAAGAGGTTTTACTTTGAATAGCACGGTGCGAAGCGCCGTGCTATTCAACATTCAAATCCCGCGTCCTCGAAGTGGGTGAACTATCAGCGAAAAGCTGTCACTGTTCAGAATTTAAATGTTTGTGGATTATTATGCGGCGTACCTTCAGCACGCTTTTTTGTTTTTTTATACGATACATGAGGGTTGCGCTCTCGCTTACCCCATGCTGAAATAAAATGTGCCGTTGGCACAAAGTACTTTGGACAAAAAAACTTCACAAAAGGCGGAACGTTAATAATCGATTATATGCTGGGTCGAGGTGTTTATAATTAGGAATCCTGCTCTTTTGAAGAGTCAAACACCTACGGGCATCAATCATATTCTTCACCTCACCATTACTGGTGATCAGAATATCATAAAAACCAGGAAGATTCTCAACCGCGTTAAAAGCCTCGACTGTTTCCTCATATTCATAATATTCGACGATACTGTAAACTCCTTTTGAAATGCCAACAAAGAAGGTGACCTTTGAGCAATAGGCAGGTGGTCGGGAAGAGACTCGTTAATATCGATATACTCTGTCCTGTTTAAAACCCTTAGAACCACTTTTTTCTCCGCGAGCAGACACGAGCACTGAGCAAAAAATAGTATAAAAAAGGCCAAGAATAGACGATGCCTATTCATATCTGTCTCCTAAAAAGTGCAATAGTGTTTACGAATTATAACAACTGTTTTTGACATTGTGAAGAGATAATCAGGCTACACTCAATTTAAGTAGTAAACAGCACGCTAAGACGCTAAAATAATAAGAAATACAATATCAATAGATTTTTTGCGATTCAGTGGCACTGTATTCACAAAACACACTTGACTATTATATAAACCAAGGAGTTCATAGTGTTAGCTTCACTTGAAAAATGGATACATGATTTCACCGGCATTCCGGATTACTACATTGGCAAATCAACCTCAACTTTTTTAACGATCGCCCTTATTTTATTTATCCGCTGGTACGTTCTAAAGCTGACTCACAAATACAAAGTAAATGTCAGAACAAAATATAAAATAAACAAAGCCAGCACTTATACAGCAACTCTACTCATAGCCATCTTCTCATTTTCAATCTGGCGTAACAGCAGTGGCAAGGACTGGGATATATCCACATACTTCGGGCTGCTTTCAGCCGGCCTTGCCGTAGCAATGAAAGACCTCCTGGTGAACATGGCCGGCTGGCTCTTCATAATGTGGAAACGCCCTTTCGAGGTAGGAGACCGTGTTCAGATCGGAGAACAGAAAGGAGATGTAGTAGACCAGCGTCTATTTATGTTCACACTGCTTGAAATAGGAAACTGGGTCGATGCAGAACAAAGTACAGGCCGGATTATACACATTCCAAACGGACGTATTTTCAGTGAAACTCTAGCCAGCTACAGCAAAGGATTTGAATACATCTGGAATGAGATTCCGGTCCTGATCACGTTCGAAAGCGACTGGAAAGAAGCAAAACAAATATTGGTTAACATCAGCAAAGAGAAAGGAACACAGTTAACAAAGTCTGCTGAAAATAAAGTAAGAAACGCATCAAAAAGGTTTATGATCTTCTACAACAATCTGACGCCTATTGTTTACACAAGTGTAAAAGAGAATGGGGTTATGCTGACGATCCGCTATCTTACGGAACCGAGAAAAAGAAGAAATACAGAACAAGAAATTTGGGAAGAAGTTCTGACTAAATTCAGTGTTCATAACAATATTGACTTCGCTTACCCTACAACAAGGTTTTTTAACAACTCTCTGGAAAACAAAAAAGCTACCCACGTTTGTGAGTAGCTTTTATAGCTCGAATCCAAACTGACTTAACTGCAACCACAGTCGTCGCCACATCCACCTTCATGGCTGTGTGCATGGTCGTGAAGCTCTTCTTCTGCTTCCTGTTCTTCAACAAGTTCAGCATCTGTAGGAACGCGGCCGAACTCAAATGTTAGCTCAACATAACGGTTCAAAAGATCACTTAGCTGATCAAGAGCATCTTGTGATTCGAGGAATTCTGCAACAGCAGGTTGTGAAAAGACTTCTTCACATTTAACGTCAAAAGCGTCGATTTCGTCTTGCGTAAGCTCACCATCCATCTTTTTCAGATTAAGGCCACGTTGAAATTCAAGCAGGTCCTGATAGTCCTGATTATCTTCCGGGTTATTGATAAATTGATCGACAATTCCCTGACATTTCTTAAATTGAGCATCCGATGAAACTGTTTCACATAGCTCTATTACTTTTGTAACGATCGCTGATTTCATATTTTACCTATTACGTTATTTATACTAAATGAAATTATTAAGAGAAAAATACCCAAATATTACCCGAATACAACTATACGGAGAACATTAATCACCGCTCATTGTGATATACCCTTGAATTTAAACTCTTTTTTTATATACTAATCAGCGAGTAAATAATCTTTGGGTAAAAGTAGAGAAATAATGCACACAATCTTATTAGGTATCAACCATAAAACAGCGAAGGTCGAGACGAGAGAAAAAGTACACTTTAATGATTTAGAGAACGCTCTGACTGAACTGATATCATATCCGCACATTAACGGAACTGTTATACTTTCAACATGCAACAGGGTTGAAATCTACGCGACCACAAAAGATGTAGAAAAAGGCCTGAATGAAATTGTGGATTTTATCTCAGAATATCACCAGATTGAAACATCGGATCTGGAAGATCAACTATACAAGTGCACCTGCAGTGAAGCTGTAAAACACCTGTTTCACGTAATATCGAGTTTGGACTCAATGGTATTGGGTGAAATGCAGATCCAGGGCCAGGTCCGCGAAGCCTACAAAATAGCAAAAGCCGCTAATGCAACAGACTCTATACTGAACAAACTTTTTCAAACAGCAATCCAGGTCGGAAAAAGAATTAGATCCGAGACTGCAATTGGCGAGGGTGCTGTTTCAGTCGGTTCAGTTGCTGTTGACGTTATAAAAGAAATCTTTTCTGAGCATCCACAATTTAATGCATTGCTTCTGGGTGCTGGCAAAATGTCTGAGTTGACGGCAAAAAGTCTTGCCAGGCATCCCAACTGCAACATAACAGTAAGCAATCGATCTGAAGAAAACGCGAAAGAACTAGCGCAGAAATTCGACGGCAGAACTATTCCATTTGAAAACCGCAACGAAGAGATCATGAAGAGTGATGTTGTGGTTGTTTCGACTGGAGCTCAAAAATATATAATAAACACTGATATTAAAGACCAGCTTAAAAACAAATCGAAAAATTCATCGACGTATTTCATCGACCTTTCGGTTCCGAGAAATGTCGACCCTGCATTAGCAGAAATCGACGGTGTACATGTGTATTCCGTTGACAGCCTTAAGCAGCTAATGCAGTCGAATGAAGAAAAAAGAAAATCTGAAGTAGACAGTGTGATCGAAATCATTTCCGATTTAACGAAAGATTACTACGACTGGTACACAATGCAGACCGTTGTCCCGGTAATGAAAGACATAAAACACAACTTTCACGATCTGGGCCTTCGCATGCTTAACTCTCACCTGGCTGAACTTGGGGATCTTAACGATTCACAAATCAAATCTCTTGAAGGCTTGATGGATAGCTATGCGAGCAGAATTATCAAAGTTATCATGAAGAATTTACAGCAGGTCACCGACCAGTCTGATTTGGCCACAATAGCGAAGTCTTTAAAACACACATTCAACATGAACTTGGAAGAAAAAGAAGGTAAGTGCCCATATCACGATTCTCACGGCAACTGATCACCTTGCAGAAAGCTTCTAGTTAAAAGGAAGAATACAATGGACTCAATTTTTACAGATATGCTTAAAGGGGTAAAGAGAGAAAGACCACCAGTCTGGTTTATGCGTCAGGCAGGACGGGTATTACCCTCATACCAGAAGTTAAAATCTCAATATTCTTTTATAGAGATGATGGAAGACCAGAAGCTCGCAGCTCAAGTCACTCTGTTGCCTATTCACGATTTAGCAGTTGATGCAGCCATACTATTTTCTGATATCCTGGTAATCCCTGACGCAATGGGAATGAAACTGGATTTCACCGACAAAGGTCCTGTTTTCGACAACCCTATTACAGACTGCGAAAACCCTCTGGCAAACCTAAAAACAGATAAGACCCGCCTTGATCACATCTACAGAGCCATTGATGAAATTGTTAAAACCCGTCCAAAAAACACACCGTTGATTGGTTTTTGCGGAGCTCCACTAACGGTTCTCTGCTACATGATAGACGGTAGAAGCACAAATCACGTTTTCCCGAAAACAGTAAAATACCTTTACGAGAACAAAGAGCAGGCAAAGCAGCTGATTGATGCAATTACAGAACTTTCAATAGAATATGCAGTGACTCAGGTAGAACACGGAATCAATGCTTTCCAGCTGTTCGAAACTCACGCAGGACTGATACCTTCTGAGCTTTACGAAGAGCTTTTCTTTCCCGCCTGCAAAAAGATTCTGAACGCAGCTCGCGAAGCCGGAGTTCCTGTTATTTACTTCCCGAAAGGCCTGGGGACAGGTATTTCCCGCATTACAAAAGATATGACAGATTTTATAAGCATTGACTGGCAGATGTCTATGATGGACGCCCACAAGCTAGTTGATCCGGAACTTGGACTACAGGGGAATCTTGATCCTAGGGTCCTATGGACTGACAAAAAGTCTATTGAAGCAGAACTGACTAAGCTGAATGAATTTGCGTCAACGGGAAGAAAATGGATCTTCAACCTTGGTCATGGACTGCTGCCTGATATACCGGTAGAAAATGTTCAATTTGCAATCGACTGGATCAAACAGAACGACTGGGGCTGGAAGTAAGATCTATGGATAACATAAAAGATATACTTACAAAATACGACAAGTCGGGTCCGCGGTATACGAGTTATCCGCCGGCGACCCACTTTACCGATTCGTATACAAGTGAAAACTACAAAAAGAGTCTGATTGAATCCAATTCTACGGATCCAAAAAACATATCGATTTATATTCACATCCCGTTCTGCAAAGACAGGTGTTTCTTCTGTGGTTGTAATGCTTTTGCCAAAAAAACAGATGACTTTGAAACGCGATATGTAGATGCTATTTTAACAGAGATCGAAAACGTCGGCGCGCTCGTTGACTGCGACCGAATCGTTACCCAGATCCACTGGGGTGGCGGAACGCCAAATTCAATAGATTTCGACCTTATAGAAAAAATTTTCTTAAAGATAAATGACATCTTTTCAATAGCAGAAGACTGCGAAATCGCAATGGAATGCAACCCTGCCGATCTCAATGAAGATAAAATCAAGAGGCTTGCTGAGTTTGGAATAAACCGTGTCAGCCTTGGGATTCAGGATCTGCGAGAAGATGTACTGGAGGTAGTCAACAGACGACCACCGACCTATCCGGTTGATGAACTGGTGCAAAAACTTAAGGCCGCGGGAATAAAAGAGGTCAATATTGACCTTATCTACGGCCTGCCTCTTCAGACAGTAGAAAGCTTTAACAAAACAATTGACGAAATTATTAAAATCTCTCCGGACAGACTGGTTACCTTTTCGTATGCTCATGTTCCATGGGTTATGAAAGCTCAAACACATCTGGAAAAGATAGGACTTCCAACTCCTGAAGAAAAAATGACAATGCTTATCTCTTCTCACAGCAAACTGACCTCCACAAGCTATGAAGCTATCGGTATGGATCACTATGCGAAAGCCGGAGATCCGCTTGAGGTTGCACTAAAGAACAAACAACTTCACCGAAACTTTCAGGGCTATTGTACTACACAAACAACAGGTCAGGTTTACGCCTTTGGTTGTTCCGGTATTTCCCAGCTGACACACGCTTACATCCAGAATGTAAAGACTCCACAGCAATACATAGATAAAATCGAAGAAACAGGTTTTGCGACGGCACGAGGATATGAACTTTCCAAAGATGAAAGAATCTGCAGAACGGTCATAAATGAGGTTATGTGTAATCTTTATCTGGATTTTGACGCGGTTGCAGAAGAATTCGGAGTGTCCGCTGAATACGTAAAAGGACTTACTGAATTCAGCGAAGAGAAGCTACATTCATTTATCAATGATGGCCTTCTTTCAATTGACGGCAATATAATAACCATCAGCAAAGAGGGAGCATTTATTGTCAGAAATATTGCGATGTGCTTCGACCCGAAACTTAAGCATGACCGATCACAATACTCGAGAACAGTATGAAGTCGGTACTATTAGTAAACATGGGTGGATCCGAGTCTGCTAAAGAAGTTAAGTTCTTCCTGAAAAAAATGTTTCTGGACCGGAATATCCTCCCTGCTCCACTCCCGGTCAGGTTTATGCTCTCAATGCTGATAAGCAACCTCCGCAACAAAAGTTCATGGAGCAAATATCAGCTGATAGGCGGGTCTGACGTTAAAGAGTCTATCCGGAAGATTGCGTCATCACTTGAAGAAAAGCTTGAACAGGAATACACGGTTGAAACCGCCCTGCTCTATTCAAAAGACTCACCTGAAAAGAAACTACAGACACTCGTCGATACAGGTTCAAAAGAAATAACGGTAATCCCGCTTTTCCCGCATGCGAGCATCTGCACAAACGGCAGGATCAAAGAACTATCAGAAAACCTAACCAAAACATATCCGGATGTAAAAATAAAAATCTGCGAAAATATTTACCGCGAAGATTCATTTCTTGAGTTCTGGAAACAACTTATTCAAAATCACATTGAAGATAACTCTCTATCCAAACCTTTTTTGCTATTTACCGCTCATTCAATTCCCCAGACTTTTATAGACAAAGGCGATACGTATCAGGAGTCAGTCATAGAAAACGCAACGCAGATTGCAGATTCACTCGATCTTGAATTTGATGTCGGCTTTCAGTCGCGACTTGGACGCGCAAAATGGCTGGAACCAGACACAAAAGAACTGATTAATATTTATAAGAATGAAAAAGAGGTTGTTCTGATCCCTCTTAGTTTTATATGTGAAAACCTGGAAACAAAATACGACCTTGACCACGATATTATTCCTTACGCCGAAAAAGAGCTCGACATGAAAAACATCAGCCGAGTTAACCTGCCGATTATCGACGACAACCTAGTAAACGCACTAATAAATGCGATCGGATCAAAATAAATGATAGAAACTGATATTGTAGTAATCGGAGCCGGCCTGACAGGATTGACCACATCTTTCTACCTTAATAAGGCAGGAAAAGATTTGATTGTACTCGATAAAAAAGAGAAAGCCGGTGGTGTTATTCAGACCGAATCAGAAAATGGCTTTATCTACGAAAACGGTCCGAATACCGGCGTTGTCGCCAATGCTGAAGTAGCAGACCTTTTTGAAGATCTAGGCGAAAACTGCAAGCTTGTTGAGGCGAGTAGTAAATCAAACAAGCGCTACGTATGTAAATCGGGAAAAATAAAACCATTGCCGATGAACCCGATTCAGGCTGCGCTCACGCCGCTCTTCAGCTGGTATGATAAGTTCCGAATTCTTCTGGAGCCACTACGCAGGCGCGGAACCGATCCTCACGAATCGCTCGCCTCTCTGGTTAAAAGGCGCATGGGAAAAAGCTTTTTAAATTATGCGATAGATCCCTTCGTACTTGGTATTTACGCTGGAGACCCGGAGCTTCTTGTTCCAAAGTACGCATTACCCAAGCTGTACAACCTTGAGCAGGATCATGGCAGCTTTATAATCGGCGCAGTCAAAAAGATGTGGAGCAAAAAAACAGAGTCAGAAAAAAAAGCCACGAGAAAAATATTTTCGGCAGAAGGCGGACTATCTTCACTAATAGACACTCTTCAGAATTCAATTGGCGAGGAGAAGTTTAAGCTTGGCGTGTCGGACATCAATGTGATACAGCAAGACGGCGCTTACCTTGTAATAGGTAAAGGTCCAAATGACGAACTCATTGAAATCACGGCAAAACAGGTGATAACGACGACTGGAGCCCCTGCACTACCGGAACTCCTACCGTTTATCCCAAAAGATAAAATGGAGAAAATCACCAATTTGAGATACGCGAAAGTAGTTGAAATCTCAATCGGCTACAACAACTGGAAAGGGAAAGACCTGGACGGCTTCGGAGCTCTTATACCATTTAAGGAAAGCCGTGATATCCTCGGCATTTTATACATGTCGACTCTCTTTGAAGGCCGCGCTCCAAAAGACGGCGCTTTGCTTTCTGTATTTATGGGCGGAATAAGAAGAGAAGAACTGACGAACCTTTCTGACGAAGAAGTAAAAGCCATTGTGAAAAAGGAGATCGCAGAACTACTCCACACAGATCAGCAACCGGATCTATTTAAAATAGGTAGACACAAACAGGCTATTCCTCAATACGGAGCAGATAGTGGAATCAGGTTTGAAACAATTAATGAACTTGAAAAAA
>JAUVCU010000087.1 GCA_030590715.1 Lentisphaeria bacterium | reverse complement strand
TACATGACTATTTAAAACCTGCAAGATTCCCCAAAGGCAAATTGTCTCATTTTAGATTTAAATTTGACCATTCAGGTGTAAAAAGTAAGCAATACCAATAGGCGTTTCGTATAATTCGGCCGATTTCTTAATTCTATTTCTTAGAATCAAGGATTTTTTTTACAATTGATTCGGGGTCTTTAAGCAACTTTGAACCACGCGTTATCTTGCATAAACTGATGTGATGCCGAGCCGCAATGGACCTTTGAGTCTCTCCATTATTCAACTCCTTCAATAACTGCCAGCGAAGTGAAAGGTCTGCTATCTCTTTTTGTGTCAGGATCTCATTGACAAAGGTCTTCATATCATCAAAGTTGTCTATTTGAGTTAAGACTTCTACTACTTCATTTTCAGTCATGCTTTCTCCACAATATCTTTATCTGTTTCTATGCATAGAATCTAATGCCATGTCTCCACAATTCAACACAACCTTATTCCCTACTATTTAAGCAGACATAATTAGCCTAAACACAACTGTTTTCGCGGCTTGATATCTCGCTTTTTAAGAATATTTTTCTAGCCTCATTACAGATGAGCTTAAGTTATAATATTTTTCACATTACATAATTAGGGTTTTACTATGTTACACTCATTTTCACGAGCAGAAATGCTCCTAGGAACTGATGGTTTAAAGAAGTTGGCTGACAGTACGGTTCTTGTCTGCGGAATAGGTGGGGTTGGAACGTTTGTTGTTGAAGGACTTGTCCGCTCGAACGTAGGTAAATTCATTCTAGTCGACGACGATGATATTTGCCTGACAAACCTGAACCGCCAGATCCACGCGACACGAAAGACAGTAGGAAAAGCGAAAGTCGAAGTGATGCGTGACCGCATACTTGAGATCAATCCGAAAGCTGAAGTAAAAGTCTTCAAAGAGCTATACAACAGCGAAAGTGCGGAAAGAATACTTGAAGACGACATAGACTACGTGGTTGATGCTATCGATATGGTTTCAGCTAAACTGGATCTTATTGAACGCTGCAGAGCTAAAAAACTGCCGATTATCTGCTCGATGGGTACGGGAAACAAGCTTAATCCGACAGAATTACAGATCACTGATATTTCGAAAACATATATGTGCCCTCTTGCTAAAGTTATGAGAAAACAGCTTAGAAAAAGAGGTATACACAAACTGAAAGTTGTATTCTCTCCGGAAGAACCGATCAAGCCTACATCAACTCACGGCGGATGTGACGTAGGATGCATCTGTCCTAACAAAGACAGAACATGCACACACAGACACTCTGTACCAGGAAGCGTTTCATTTGTTCCATCTGTGGCCGGAATGATTATAGCATCTGAGGTTGTAAAAGATCTCGCAGATGTCAGAAAATAAGTTTTTTAATTGATAATAATACTCTATGAAAGACCGTAAATATCCTGATCGGCTGTTCCGTTTTGAATAGCCGGTCAATCTAACAGGAATTGATTACAAGCTG
This sequence comes from Lentisphaeria bacterium, assembly GCA_030590715.1. Lineage (GTDB taxonomy): Bacteria > Verrucomicrobiota > Lentisphaeria > Victivallales > JAUVCU01 > JAUVCU01. The sequence continues at coordinate 5,210 of JAUVCU010000087.1, read as the reverse complement.
AAGCTTGAACTCCAACGACAGTACGATTATTATATCAAATTGTCACACGTCTTAGCATCCGCGTTATGGTACATAACCCGACTGCTGGATACTTCAGTGACCATGCCAAGGTGTTGTCGGAGTTCAAGCTTTAGCTTGTCACACCGAATGTAAATCTTAGGATAATCATAGCTAAATCGACAATTCCTTATAAACAGAAATACCACGGGGCTTTGGCTAGATCATGCAAATAACAGACTCAGCAGCACTGAGCATAAAATAAAAAGGAAAGACATGGCAATAAAGAATGCTGGAAAGATATTATTTATCGGAATTAATTCATCGTATTCACACACCATGCTTTCCTATGGTCACCTGCGGGTATTTACCGAAGATAAATGCCCTGACTGGGACTGGAATTACATAGAAACAACAATTAAAGAAGACGAGCAGTCTTTTCTTTCAAAAGTGCTGACTGAAAATCCAGACGTTATAACAGGAACATCATATCTGTTCAATCAGGATTACCTCCTAAGCATTCTAAAAAGATACCATTCAATAAAGCCGGAAACGCCGATATTCCTCGGCGGCCCCGAATATCTAGGAAATAACGAAGACTTCCTCCGTTCGAATCCAGCAATAACAGGCGTGATTCGCGGCGATGAAACCAGCTTCTACAAACTGCTTAATGCGGATTCTCAGGCCGATTGGACTTCAATCCCCGGGCTATGCTACATAGACACTAATGAACAATACATAGATAACGACTCTGCAGACTACTGCGGCAATCTGGACGAGTTGCCGTCTCTTTATGAAAAAAGCTACTTTGTCAAAGGAAAACCATTTTTCCAACTTGAGACATCCCGCGGCTGCAACGGCTCGTGTACGTTCTGTACCAGTTCAATCGGAAGCACGGTCAATTACTTCAGTTTAGACCGGATAAAATCAGACCTTACCGTTTTAAAAGCGGAAGGAGTAAAAGAGATCAGAATCGTCGACCGGACCTTCAATGCAGACAGAAAGCGCGCCGTCGCCATGCTTGATATGTTCAGAAACGACTTTCCAGAAATGAATTTTCACCTGGAAGTCAACCCGGCAATGCTCCACCCGACAGTTCTTGAGGCAATGAAAAGAGCACCTAAAGACCAACTGCATATCGAAATCGGAGTTCAGACATTCGATCCAGTCAGTCTAAAAAAGATCCGACGTCCGGCTACTTCAGAAAAACAGCTGAGCGGTATGAAAACACTTTTGGATTTGAATAACTTTGAGATTCACGCCGATTTGATCGCAGGCCTTCCTGATCAGAAGTACAGTGACATTATCAAAGATGTGAAAACGATGATAAACGTCGGTCCACACGAAGTACAGTTGGAAAACCTTAAAATGCTCCCGGGGACGCCTCTAACGAAGAATCCCCCTGAACACTTCAAATGGAACCCCTGCCCTCCATACGAAATTCTGGAAACTGAACTTCTCTCTTTCGAGCAACTGCAGAGAACACGCTATCTTTCAAAAATGATCGATAGCTATCTCAACATAGAGGAACTGAATTCTGTATTCACTTTTGCTTTCAAAAGAAACGAAAACTTTCTCGATGACTTTTTAGACTTTATCATTTCGTCTCACGACCCTCTTCAGAAGTTCAGCATGAAAAAGCGCTTTGAAACAATTGAAGCATATTCGTCAAAATCAGATAAAATACTTTTTGAGCTTTGCCGGTTCAACTGGATCGCCAATGGATTCTCACCCGAAAAATTTGAGATCAAAGCGAGAAAGCTTCACCCGGATATGCCGTCAGGAACAACGATCTGGCAAAACAAATCCGATGAGAATGCAAAAAGATACTTCACCGCTAAATTCGCATTCAATGCTGGCGATATCTGGCTCAATCCTAAATCCGAGTTAATTGAAGAACCACATGAATATCTTTTCCAACTTATCCACGGGCACAGTATAGCCGCCATTGAAGAGCTTTAACCCAAATGAATCTCGAAGAAAAATACCGCCACTTCTTCTCTGAAGATGTAATTTCGGCCGGAAGGAAGATATTTCAGGAAGAAAAAGTTACCATTTACGAATCGAATCAACTACATGTTTTCGCCGATGTCGATGCTGATGAATTTGCTGAAGCCAAACTGCAGATATCCGGTAACACACTTAAGCTGGAGTGCGAATGTTCAGAATCAAAATCTGGTAAAGCATGTGAACACCTTTGGGCGACAATCTGCGCCTGTTCGGCTTTCGGAGATCTACAGAAGGCGACCAAGCGCTCAGTCAAGAAACAGCCGATTCTCGCGACCGCCCCCGCATTTGAACCTGCAAAAAAGACTCCTGCTCCAAAACAGCAAAAGGTCGACACATACAATATCCCGGACACTGTAATTCCAGACAAAAAAGAAAATGACTTGAGTCCTGAGACTTACAATCCGCCGACTCACGATTCTTTCGAAGAGATCCATTCGGAGATAAAACAACTGAGTAGGGAATTCGGCAGCCACATTCCGCAGATCCCGGTAGATACGGACGGACCGTACTACGAAATCATGTACGTGATTAACATTGCTGAAAGCTGTGCAAAAAATGATATCCAACTCCAGATATACTGGGAGCAGAAAAGTAAATACGCGTTAAGTGCCGGCCCGGCGGAATTGATTTACAATCCCAAAGAGAGTCATCCTGATCCGGTTGACAACGCCATTTTACATTCAATTTCAAAAGGATACCAGGCCCCGAATTATAAATCGACATTTGCTAAATCCGCTTCGGCAAACTTGTTCAAGCTTTCAGCTGCGCAAGCAAACATCTCTCTGCCGGAGATGGCAAAAAACAGCAGACTATTTTGGCGAAGCCATCAGGATTCAACCGAATTCAACCTGCTGCATTGGGACAACTCGGCTTACGACACAAACATCCATATTTCCGAAGTCCGCAGTAACTTATTCAACATCCAGGGCTCTTTAAGTTCCGCCCACGATTCGATTGACGTTGCAGAAGCGATCTACATTTCTCCTGCTAGCTTTTTTATAACTAACTCCATGATCGCTAAATTTGACGACCGTGGAGCTTTTGATCTGGTCCAGCGATTGAAGTATGAACGTTCGATAACGGCCAATGCATGGGAAGCCGACTCTTATGTTCAAAAAGTTATTCAGGACACGAGGTTGTCTTTGAAACACTTACCAGAAGCATTAACCTACAACTTGAACGAGCCCAAGATCACCCCTGCCCTTTATTTCAAAACAGCTAAGTTTAAGTATAAAAACAAAGAACAGCTCCAGGTCGACCTGTCATTTTTCTACAATGATGAAAGGATCAAAAGTACCAGTAAACAACCGCGGGTTATTTCTCAAAAGAGAAAAGAGTATTGCCTGAGAGACACCTCTTTCGAGCAGCAGGCAGAAAATATTCTTGAATCGCTAAAGTTCAGATACAATACAAATCCGAATACCGAAGAGCTTGGCTGGAAACTCCATCCGAGCAAGCTGGACGATACAGTAAAACAACTGCTTCAACACGACTGGCATATTATAGCCCACGGAAAGAACTACCGGAAGCCGCAGGAGAAGAAGGCCACCATCTCTGAGCGAATGGACTGGTTCGAGCTTAATGCATCTGTTAATTACGGAGATGAGGAAGTTTCTCTTCCGGAATTGATGGCGGCCCGCAAACGTGGCGAAGATTACGTTCTGCTGGGCGATGGAAGCTTTGGAGTACTTCCGGTAGACTGGCTTCAGGACTTTACTGTTCTTACCGAGATCGGTGTAACCGAAGAAGACTCAATTAAATTCAAACGCTCTCAATCAGCTCTCATCAATTTAATGCTGGAGAAAAACAAGATTGAAACAACCAGCGCAACACTTGAAAAAATACACGCCAGCTTCGGCCACGCTTCGAAAATAACCAACGAGAAACCACCGGTGTCTTTCCTTGGAGAACTAAGGCCGTACCAGCAGTTGGGGTTAAACTGGATGATCCACCTGCAGAGATCCGGGATCGGAGGCTGCCTGGCCGACGACATGGGACTCGGAAAAACAGTCCAGGTGCTTTCACTTATGGAAACAAGAAGAGTAAAACAGCTCGGACTTCCATCGCTTATAGTTCTGCCGAAGTCTCTTATCTTCAACTGGCAAAGTGAAGCTGCAAAATTCACACCTCAAATGAGAATAAAAGTTCATACAGGGCCTAACCGTGATAAAAGTGGAATTACATTCTCTGACTACGACTTGATCCTTACGACATACGGAACACTTAAGCGGGATGCTTTGAATTTTGAGAAAGTAAAGTTCGATTACTGCATTCTGGACGAATCTCAGGCGATCAAAAACGCAGATACTGACGCTCATAAATCGGTCTGCCTGGTCAACACGGAACACCGATTGACTATGACCGGAACGCCGATAGAAAACCATGCTGGAGAACTGTTCAGCCAGCTTGAATTCCTAAATCCGGGACTCTTCGGAAATTCACGGCTTTTCATGAAGTTTAACACAAATTCAAAATCATTGACAAACGAAGATTTTAAAGATATAAATCAGGCTCTAAAACCATTTCTTCTGAGAAGAACCAAAGAGGAAGTTGCGACCGATCTACCGGAGAAAGTAGAACAGGTTCTGTACTGCGAACTAGACCCGTGGCAGCGCGATAAATACGAAGAACTCAAAGCCTACTACCGACAGGAACTTCTACCGGAAAACCAAAGTGAAGATAAGAATCAGATTGAGATATTGGAAGCGCTGTTGCGACTGCGGCAGGCTAGTTGTCATCCCGGTCTAATACACGAAAAATATACCAATGCACCAAGTGCCAAGCTGGAACTAATCGTTTCAAGAGTCCGTGAACTGGTCAACGAAAACCACAAAGTGCTGATGTTTTCACAGTTCACTAATTTCCTGTCTCTTGTTAAGTCACGACTGGATCAGGAAAATATAAAATATTCATACCTTGATGGAAAGACGAAAGACAGGGAGCAGCAGGTACGACAATTTCAGGAGGACCCGGAGACTGAGGCATTCCTTATCAGTCTGAAGGCCGGTGGAACGGGGCTCAATCTGACTGCCGCCGACTACGTATTCCTGCTCGATCCATGGTGGAACCCGGCAATCGAAGCTCAGGCTATCGACCGCGCATACCGGATCGGACAAAAACGCAATGTGTTTGCCTATAAGCTGATAGCCAAAGACACCGTTGAAGAGAAGATCCTGAAGATGCAGCAGAACAAAAAGCGCATC
>JAUVCU010000208.1 GCA_030590715.1 Lentisphaeria bacterium | reverse complement strand
GGAGATTTGGTCCATTTATCACTAAAATTTTCATGGTCGGTAAAATATCGCCTTAATGTTAATTTTCTATTGTATAAAAAATATTGTTTTTACTAAATTAAAACTAAACATATGGTTACTACTATTTTTCTTCCAAAGGGAGTTCTGTTATATATATATCAAGATTCGGGATAAACTTTTCCAGTTCAACAGATTTGAAATATACCGGTAGGCTATCTGTTTTGTTTTCGTGTCCCGAGTTCTCAGGGTCTGAAGGATAAACGTAGATTGCTAATATTATTAGAAAAGGTATTAGAATCAGAGTCGTCGTTATCAGTGCCATCTTTTTGAGCTTCTTTTCCTGTTCAATGTTGGTGTGCTTGTCATTTTCAAGGGTTTGAAGTAATTCGCTTGGTACTGAGGTAATCGATTTTTTTTCTTTAAGTTTGGCTAGAAGCGCTGTCGATGTCTCTGCATCTATTTTGTACAGTTGACACAGTGTTTTTGTATATGCGGATACATAGCATAATGCAGGGAGGTTGTTGTAGTCATCTCGTTCTACCGCTTCCAGGAATGTTTTTTTAATCTTGGTCTGTTGTTCCACCTGATTCAGGCTCAGGTTAAGGCAAACTCTCGCTTCTTGAAGAATCTGACCAACCGATGCATTTTCAGTGCTGATGCTTCCGATGATCTTTATTGATTTCTTTTCTGCATAAATTTTAAGACCGGAGGTTATTTTTTTTTCTCCAGGTTCAGATATTTTTTTTATTGACTCTTCTATCTGCTTCTCTGGAGCTTTCTCTGCTTGTTTTTCTGGTCTCGTTTCTACCGCAGGTTTCTCTGGATCTTGTTGATCCTGTTTTATTGCTACGGTCTGTTGGTCTTCGCTTTCATTCGTATCCGTGCTTTTTGTCTGTAATTTTAATTTCATTTTAGGAGCTTGAAGTTTAGAGCTTTGAGCATTACTGCCATTTGATGTTTCTTCATTATTGCTTTCCTTCATCTCATCATCGGTAACTGAAGTCTTCTTTTTCTGCATAACGGAGCGATTGCTGGGCGTTTGTTGGTTGAGCTCATCTATCTCAAATAAGTCATCGCTGTGTGAATTGTCGTTTTCTGCCATTGTGTTGGGAGCCCGTTAGTTTTTGTTTTCTTCAAGTCCGTCAGTAACAAGAATCTCGCGTTTCGAGCCTCCAGGAAGTGGGGCACTTACAATTCCGCGCTCTTCTAATACATCAATGATTTCTGCTGCTCGGTTATATCCTATTTTAAGTCTGCGCTGCAGGTAACTAGTACTAGCTTTGCGCTCCCTAAATATTATCTCCAATGATTGTTTAATCAAATCGTTATCATCAGGTTTGATGTACTTCAACACGCTATTAGCAACAGGATCACCAGCGACTGCAGCCGCAGACCTTTTTTCATTCTCAGCTTCTTCTTCAGATGATACAACTTTTGTGTCAAAGTCTTGTGGACGCTGTTCAGCACTGAAGTCTACAACTTTTTGTATGTCGTTGTCATCAACGAACGCTCCTTGTATACGTTCTATGTTGGAAGCTCCTGGAGGTACAAATAGCATGTCTCCTTGTCCTAGGAGTTTCTCGGCTCCTTTTGCGTCTAGAATAACGCGGCTATCCACGAGCGATCCAACTCTAAATGCAATTCTTGTAGGCAGGTTTGCTTTAATTACACCTGTGATGATGTTTGTACTTGGACGCTGTGTCGCAATCACAATGTGTATACCTGCCGCACGCCCTTTCTGTGCGATTTTGGCAATTGATGTTTCAACGTCAGCTTTGGCATCTGTCATCATTACATCTGCAAGCTCATCTACGATTATCACAAGGTAAGGTAGTGTTTGTGGGATAACTTTCCCGTCAGAATCAATAACCGGTTCGTTATCTTTAGGTCTCTCGTTGAAGCCTTTAAGGTTTTTTGCTCTTACTTTTGCAAGAATCCTGTAGCGTTTTTCCATCTCGTTAACTCCCCATCTCAAAGCGAGAGGAACTTTCTGGGAATCATTAACCACTGGTGTGATAAGGTGAGGAAGTGAGCGGTACATCTCTAGCTCAACTACTTTTGGGTCTACCATGATCAGTCTTAGCTCATCTGGTGAGAAACGCATTATCATGCTCATGATAAGTGTATTCATGCATACACTTTTACCACTACCCGTTGCTCCGGCAATAAGCAGGTGTGGGGCTTTGGCTAAATCCAGAATAACCGCCTTTCCAGAAACGTCTTTTCCAAGCACAATAGGAAGGTCTGCTTTTGTTGATCTCCAAGATTCTGACTCTACCATATTGCGGAAGAATACCGGTGAAGCTTTTGAATTTGGAATTTCGACTCCTACCGCATTTTTACCAGGGATAGGAGCAAGGATTCTTATACTTTCAGCAGAAAGTTCCATTGCTATGTTATTGCTTATGCTCGTTACTTTTTCAACTTTTACTCCGGGTTCCAGTGATACTTCATAACGTGAAACGCGCGGGCCGGAAACAACACCGGTTACTTTCCCTTTTACTTTAAAGCTTTCAAGTGTTGATTGCAGTATAAAGCTCGCCTCACTCAATAGGTTCGCATCTTCAGTTTTTACCGCTTTTACCTTGCTGATTAATGAAAGTGGTGGGACGGTATATTCTTCCTGGCGGTAGTTGTTAGCATAGCTCGGTTGTGATTGAACTCTTTCAAGTGGAGGAGGAGTGAAGTCCATCTGGCCTAGGGCAGGAGTAGCAACTTCCTCTTCCGGTTCATCATCTATGTATTCCTCTTCTTCATTCAGGATTGGTATTTCAGGGATATTCAACTCTGTCTGCTGTGGTAGATCTTCGATCTCAAACAGCTCTTCAAGGTGGTCCTCTTCTTTTTGTTTTTTCTCTTTTGGTGCTTTTTCTTTCGCAGGAGCATTTTGTAGATCTTCTTTTTTCTCCTGATATTTTTTGTAAAGAACAAGTATAATCTCTTTCCAGTCAGAAAATAATACGAAGAACAGGCCTGATAGTGTGAAAATTGTTGCCACGGCAGTACTGCCAATATTTCCTATATAGTGTCTTAGAAAACCAGCAGGGATTGAGTCTACCATTGGCGCTGCCAGTTGTTGTCCTATTACTCCTCCGGAAAGAGCTTTAAGTGGTTCAAGGCTGTGCCCGATACCAAGTTGATCTGTCTGAACAATAAAGCTTTCAGGGTGCATGCCGAACAGTAGTGTTGTCCCAAATACCGCTGCGAAAACTGCGCTGAGATATCCTTTCTTTTTTTTGTGGTAAGGAAGAAAAGGTCTTATGCCGCAGATCAAAATGAATACGGTGATAGGGTATGAAGCTATCCCAAAGAAATAAAGAAGTAGTCTAGCTGTCAATGCTCCGGCTTCTCCTGCCCAGTTTTCATACTCTCCTGTATGTCCTCCCGACATTATGGCAAAGTCATTTGAATTATGTGAGAAAAGAGAAAGGAAAATTAATGCAAAAAAGGCAAATGTTAATATATACCTGAATTTGAAACCCTTTTCTTTGGCCTCTTCAGGACTCTTGTTTTTTTTCGGCTTGGTCATCTTTATCGTACTTCCCAAAAATTAGTGATCTGTTAGATGTGTTAATCTATTATTCTTGCTGCTAACAATAGCATCTCTTGTTGATTTAGAAAGTTTCCAGGAGTTGTTTGAAAACACAGTGTTACTATTGCCTTGTTATGTAACTCGAATTGCTATATCATGGATTGTTTAAAGTGTCTTTAAAATGTTCTTCCTGCTTTTACCTAAACTGGAGGCTTGGTTTATGCTGCTCGATATAATTGATGAGTTTAATAGAATTAAATACAATAAGCTTAAGGAATACGTCATAGAAAATGAAATGTCTTGTTTTGAGTTTTGTAAAGAAGTTAAGCATCCATTTTTTGTTGGGAAAGAATTCTATGATGGGTGTTTTGCTCCGGCAACAGATGAACTTGAGTCAGAACGGACTATCTCGTTTTCTGTTAAGGATCTACGTGAGGGAAATGCAGGCGAGAATGTGAAGATACGAAATGATGTGATGTCAAGAATAATGTATATCTTGAGGAAAAAATCGGATGACGAGTTCAGGAATTTCATTTCTATCGGTCGTCATAGAAGTAATGATATAGTTATGCTTGATTATGCGTTTTCAAAGGAACATGCAAAAGTGACTCTTCATGACGGAATGTATTTTATTACCGATTGTGGCTCCACAAACGGGACAGAAGTGAATTCAACGAGAATACAGCCTGGAATGGAAGTTCCAATCGATATTGGTACTGTGATAAATTTTGGAAAAAG
>JAUVCU010000075.1 GCA_030590715.1 Lentisphaeria bacterium | reverse complement strand
TTTTTCTTTGATGTATTGACCTAAACCACTGCCTTTAATAATACCAATTTTTTTATTTTTAACATCTTTTTTAATATCTAGATAAACTGTTTTATCGTCAAACTTCGTAATAAGTACAGCAGGATATGAGTAAATATCCCTGGATGTAAAATCAAGGTAACCTTCTCTAGTACTATTTTGAGTTATAGCACTGAACATATCCACTTTTTTGCTTTTAACAAGCTCTACTGACTCTTCCCATGTATCAGTGTTAATAGATATTAATTCTATACCTGTCTTCTTCTTAATAAGGCTTAAAACATCAGAGATAATACCGGTGTGTTTGTCTATATCATTTTTCCATTCAAATGGAGCCCAGTCCGGGTCATAAACATAAGTAATAGCCTGTTTATTCTCTAACCACTTAATTTCTTTAGGCGTGAAAAACGATTTAGCCTGGGATTTATAGCTTGTCTTATCCGATACATCTGCAAGTAGCACAAGAGGAAGCAATGTGAAATATGTAATTGTGATGATATATGAGATCCAGTATTTCATAATCATTTTTTCCTAAATGATACGTTAAAAGCAATTATGCTGATATTTAAACTTTTGAGGCCTATAACTTTATTTTTCTGCAGCTTGAAAATTGAACTCTTATACATCGTTTCTACATGTTTAAATGACATCATATACACTCTCAGCTAAAGGCTCCGTGAACTTTAAACTCGATGATATTATACAAAAAATATATGTTTAGCCATTTTAAGCTAAAAAAATCTCTAAGGCAAGAGGGGTGAATGTTACAGTCCCTTATTTAGAAGGTCAAAACAATCTATGGATCATTACTCGGCTAAAATATTAGCTCGTTCTTTAGCTGTTCGATTTCGTCAATCAGCCGGAGTTTGACTCGGTTTATGTATTTATAGACGGAGTCCTCTTTTATATCAAATTTTTCTGCTATCTCATGGACGCTTACGCCTTTAGTCTGAAGAATAAAAGCCTCAATTGCACGCTCGCTAAAATGCTTCTTGATGTTATCCAGCGCGGTATTAGTTATAAAGGTCTTCCACTCCTTTTCGGCAATCTCGTCAATTTCTGGCAGACGTGTTGAATTGAGGCAGTTGATAGTACTTTCCTGCTTCGCTTTATCCATCTTGCGTGCGAGACTCTTCTGTTTGCGGATGAACATCAGTACTTCATTTTTGCTCACAGCGGCCACCCAGTAGCGGAATTTTGATTGACCTGGTTCGTGTGTCAATTCAGGAAGGTTTTTCCAAAGTTTGATCACGGCCTGCTGCAGGATGTCTTCTACTTCGTAGTGGTGGATATTCATCGAACGTATGATCACATAGATATAATTTTTGTAGAACTCAATAAACTCCTCCCATGCTCTGGAATCATTCTGGTCCTTTGCCCGGTCAAGCAATGTTAGCCTGGTCGAATATCTATCACTCATCTTGTCCTTCGTTACGATCAATATACATTAATTGAATCTACTTTTGTCATAAGCAGTTACAATATATTGGGGGACTGGATTAAAAAGATGTCATTAACAAAAACTTTTATACCAAATAACCATTCGATCTATTTGTCGAAACAACTAAAATAGCTCAAAACTGAAATTCGTTCTTTTGGCAAAGCCTCAGAACAATGACCCCGCCCAGAGGACAGGGTTTTATACATTTAAATAAAAGAAAAATAGCTCCAGAGCTTTTAAGTTAAAAGTGTCCAAACCCTAAACTTAAATACTCGGAGCTATCATGATCAACTCTAATTTTCATCTAGACTTTTGGCAAGGTTATAACGTTGTTAATTACGCAATTGATGAGCTACGTAAAACGTTAACCATTTCTTTGTTGCCTGATCCAGCAGTTGTGCAGAACAGTGCATGGTGAAACTTTGATGTTCTGCGGTTTCTTATTCAATATTCGATATTTTTTTAGATCAACTCCACCCTATTCAGTAAAGAACCTTTTTTTTATTTCACTTTGTTCTGGTTTGTCTTAGCCGGAGCATTGACCCCACTCGAAATAGCCTCACTGATCCAGGAAGAGTTCGCTGTATTTTTTCTTGTAGTTGAAGGATGGAATGAATTTTCATTCCAGGCCCGCGAAACTCTAGAAGCTTGAGCCGGTGCTATAACCATGATATTCAACACAGCTGTATCACTACCTCCATTACCATCAGAAACCTGAACCGTGAAAACATTCAAGCCGATATCACGTGTATCAGGCGTTCCGGAAAGAGTTCCGTCAGAAGCCACACTCAGCCATGACGGCCCGGTAATACTGTATGTCAGATTATCACCATCCTCATCTGTCGCACACACCACACCGCCTGTATATGCACTCTTTTTATTCGCAATATACGGAACGGTCAGTTCTTCAAAAACAGGAGCATCATTAACATTAACAACTTTAAGGCGCATTCTATTTTCGACAGGAGGATTAACTCCATCAGAAACACTCACTCTTATAGTATGAATACCAACGTCACTCTGAGTCGGCGTACCGGTAATTTTGCAACTTGCCGGATCTACAGTTATCCAAGCTGGAGCCTCAAGAACATCAAACACGAGTGAATCTTTTTCGGCATTAGTAACACGCCACAGATTGTAAGCCACATAGCTAGAATCTTCTACTGCTCCAACTAAGCGATACGGATCTTTATTCCACACAGGAGCGGAGTTGTTGGCCGGATCTGTACTATGCTCATAGAATCCGAGTGTTGGATAAGTAGCAGAGGAAATTTCATTCCCAAAATAATCCAGACCGCCGTTATTTGTGATGAATGTCCCATTTCCAATAGCTTCAGATCCCGCAAGCACCTTGAAATCCTGAGCTGTAATCCCTTCCGGATTTACAAACATTAGATTACCAGTCAAAGGGTTCACGTCGCCCACAGTACCATCCCATGCTGTAGGAGGAGCAATATTTCCACTATAAAGGTTGTGACTAACCACATTGCCGTTAATTAACATCTTTTTCGGATGTTTATGTTTGACCTCATTGGTTCCTGCAGCATAAAAGATATTATTGTAGATCTCATTATTATCAGGGTATTCTCCCCCCCAGTTACTAAACGAAATACCGTTTGTCATAGGCTGATTCAATTGGATAATAGTATTGTTGTAAAACTGACCACCAGTAACACGACCTGTCAACAAAATTCCAGCTCCATTAACCTGGTTACGATAACCGACATCAATACCAATATTATAACGTGCTATCCCATTTTCCTGGAAAGCATTAGTCCATTGAGAGTTCACAATGTACTCGATAAGTCCACCTTCGACATCGTAGCCGAAGTTATACTGCATAACAGTCCCAATACAGTTATAGTCAAAATGACACACATAAGCGTCGGCGTCAGCAGCGCGTAAATGCTTAAATACATTATATTGTACCAGAGTTCCTTCGGTACCAAACGGCCAGAATGCACTTCCCTCAACAGTGGTATCCATCGTGTTATACTGCATTACAGCATCTTTCGTTCCACGAATCATCAGCATGTTGCGGTAGCAGTTGTATCCGTTATTATCCTGGAACACAAAACCAACAGTCGGGAAATAATCAGTACCATTAATTCTGACATCAGTAATATCCTGAGAGAAATCGAGAAGCTGAGTCCCGAGCCCGTCAATATCAGTGAAGGTACAGCGTTCGATCAGAACATCGCTGAATCGTGTCGGGTTAACATCGTCATCGACGGTAAGCATATTAATCCCCATCGAGCGGTGATCATCCTCATGTGAAGCCTCTCCGTTGGAACCTTGAATATTCAAAAAATCAATATCCTGAAAATATAGATGGTTCAACTCTCCGGCCCCAGCTGAGGGGTTAACCGTAATACCATAACGCTGTTTAAATCTGGTATTAGTAATATTATAGTTACTCAATTGTAGATCGTGAAACTCAATATATTCGTTCTCATTGAGCTCAATAACCTCCTGCCTGCCCCATGCACCCGTAAGCAGCGGTTTGTCGCCCGTTCCGTAGGCCCCGATCAGAATCGGTTGAGCGGCCGAACCGCTTCCGAGCAGTCGACAGCCTCCCCTGAAAGAATCACCGCGATTAAACAGGATTTGGGCTCCAGCCCCGAATTCCTTTTTGTTAAGTGCTGTGACTGTTTTCCATGCTGTAGCCGGACTCAATCCATCATTTGCATTACTACCTGCAGCAGACAAATATACCGATTGATTGATAGCCGCAGATGTATCTGCGATACAGATTCCCCCTAATGCAATTACTACTAATAGCTTGCTTAAATTAAATTCCATCATTGTGTTCCCAAATTGTTAGCTTGTTAATTACTTTAAAACGAATAACATCTTTCCATAATTGCTACACTTCTAATTGCCTTATTCACCTTCATTTGTTAGTTTGTTATGACATATAAGCCCCCCTTATATGCCTCTGAGAATTTTCTGTTTAACAAAGCCCTTTTGAAATTTAACCGATATCACCTCCTCCATTTAAACATGAAGTAATCATCAGACTTCCAAAAAGCTTAAAACGCTTAATAACAGGATAAGACCAGAAGAGGAATGCTCATATTTTCCCTAATTGCGACAGCACATCCTTTTACACAGGATTGCGAGGCAATGATATAGAATTGTATAAATATTGAAATAGCCACAAGTGAAGTGACACGTAAGAAGTCGACACCAATTATTTTTTCACAATGCCACCATTACATTTAATAATACAGACTGTATTATTCATTTAAACAAAGCTGACAATCAAGAGCTTAACAGAACCTTAATAAAAAGTTTAAATTTTGTGCGCCAAGGAATTGTAAATAAATAACTTCACTAAGCTATTATTTATTTTAGTTGTCATTGTATATTATTTTTTATGTAATTAGGTTCATATCAATATCGTACCCTGCAGCTTTCATCTCTTTTGCAACAGCAAACTTCCAAGCTCCAGCATCATCCATAGAGATATAGACGACTCCAGAAATGTCATTAGGAATCTCAACATCTCCCTTGACCAGAGCACATACTTTAGAGCGTCCGAGTTTTCCCATAAGGTAGCCGTGTTCAAGAACAACATTCTGCCGAGCTCTTGGCATTAGAGCTGGAGATTCACCTTGTTTACCTCCAACATCACACGGAGTGTAAAGAACTATTCCAAAATCAACATCAGTGTATGCTTCAAGTTTCTCAATAATAGTCTTACTCTCACTCGCTTACTCATGCAGAATGATTGCCTCCAACTTTGGCAGCACCGACAAAAGGCTTGACTCTTGCAACTAGTTAAGTATTAATTATTTATACTAAACTTAGTTATTGACTTATCCGTTATTTGTGATATATAAACTCCTTAAAACAAAGGAGTTAGACCAAATATGAGATTTGTCACTGATCCGCGACAAAATGAGTTATTTGACATCGCTGAGAGCGAAATGTCCCCTGTTGCTTACAATCGGCTCAAAGGGAGCTTGTACGCCGTATTTCATTACCTTGTCCTTGAAGAGATGCCTGCAGTGGAGCTTGGAGAGCACTTTCACGATTTTATCGGCCGCCCAACAAAAGAACTTTACTCTATGTGCGGTCTCATTCTTTTGAAGGAGTTCCACAACTGGACAACGGCAGCAGCCGTAGACGCATACTTGTATGATATGCGAATTCACTTTGCCTTGAATATAGGCTCCGGTAATATCAGTTTCTGCGAACGTACGCTTGAGCGATATATGGCATTGATTCGCAAAAATGAGTTTGCCGCGATTATCTTTAATCGTGTTGCTGACAAACTTATTGCGGAGCTCGACCTTAAGGTTGATCAGCAGCGTCTTGATTCAACTCATATATTTTCTGACATGGCAACGTTCTCCCGCACAAAATTGATGGGAGTTGCAATCAAACGTTTTCTTGTTCAGCTCAAACGTCACCATAAAGAGCTTTATGCTGATCTACCACAAGAGATCATGTGCCGCTACAAAAAAAATGATGCAGCTCTCTTTGCTGATGTGAGCAAAGATAAGGAGAAACGCAGCACGCTGCGTCAGGATGTTGCCGAGCAGGTGTATTTTCTTATCCAGCATTTCAGTGGAGACAATTCAGTTGAGGCGATGGCGACGTTTAAGGCTCTTGTTACTGTTTTTAAACAACAGTGCGAAGTTGTCGATGCCGTGGCTGTGCAGGGAGAAGAAGGTGACGGCAAGCATGAAAATTCAGACAAAAGTGAAGGAGGTTCTACTGTTACCGATGAAACGAAAGAAGGTCGTTCTGACAGCCGGGAGGATCGCGATGCGGATGAGCCGAAAAGCACAGTTGTGGTGCGTAAGAAAACAGGGGGGAATATTATTCAAAATCCTTCTGATCCCGACGCTACATACGACGGGCATAAAGGTGTCGGTTTTCAGGCTCAACTTGCAGAGACATGCAGCCCGGACAATGAGGTTCAGTTGATAACATCAGTCCTGCCGCAGACAGCTGTTGTTTCTGATGCTAACGCTATTGTTCCCGTGCTGGATTTGCTGAAAGCATCAGGCCGTATGCCGGAAGAGCTCCTTGCCGACTCTCTTTACGGAAGCGACAACAATGTGCTTTCCGCCGCAGGAGAAGGCGTGGCGCTGGTCAGCCCGGTGTGTGGTTCACCTCCGAAAGAGAAACCTGTTGAAGCAACAGCGAAGCAGCAGAGGCTTAATAACAGACGCATCGCACAAGAGACTGACAGATGGAAGAAAAAGTACAACTTGCGGGCTCAGGAAGAGGGCACTATCGGTTGTATTAAACAGCGCACTGGTATGGTCAGACTGCGGTACCGCGGCGAAGAGAGTGTGTATTCTTCTGTAATTCTGAAGGTCACGGGATGGAATATCTCCCGTGCGGCTGCTTCTGCCAAAATTCAGGAGAAAATCAATAAAATCATCCCAAAAAAGGAGAATCAGCAGTGTGAGACTGCTCTTTCTACTTCACTAACGGTGATTTCAGTTCCTGAGGTAATTCTGAGAGCATTTAAGGCCACATTTCACGCGATTTCAAGCTATGAGGAAAATACTTTCACATTCGCGGCCTAAGGCCAACACCCTTTTGTCGGTGGCGCCAACTTTAACTTCTCCACAAAACGTGCGGACTCAGTCTTTGCTAATCCATCATGGCCATGAACAATAAAAACCTTACTCCCATTAAATATCCTTTTACTAGGCAGGCCATTATCAGAAGCGTTTGCATCTTCTAAATTTTCTATATGAGTAATGACCCTGCTAACTAAAGCAGCTAAATTCTTACATTCGAGAAATGCCTGTTCAAGAGCAACCAGTTTTGCAA
>JAUVCU010000001.1 GCA_030590715.1 Lentisphaeria bacterium | reverse complement strand
GGTACTGATGACGCAGCAATGTCTGTTGGAGGAATGATTTCCAAAATTAAGGCCGCTGAAATTGTTACAGCAACCGGGGACAGCCTGATTGTTGCAGACGGACGAGAAAGTGATATTCTTGAGCAGGTTTTTGACGGAAAGGACGTTGGTACAATTTTCTTACCTTCCCTGACAAAATCAATGCAGTCAAAGAAAAGATGGATCTCATTTTTCTCGAGACCAAACGGAAAACTTTTTATTGACGAAGGTGCTGTAAAAGCCCTTTGTAAAAAAGGCAAAAGCTTACTTTCATCCGGAATTACCAAAGTCGAAGGTACATTTGATCGTGGCGACACCGTTAATATATCCAACAAAGAAGGAATTGTTGTTGCCAGAGGGTTGATTAACTACAATTCCGAAGAATGTTCCTCGATAAAAGGACTTCAAAGTTCTGATATTCCCAAAGCTTTAAAAGTAAAGCTCGACGAAGATTTCGCGGCTTTAGACGACGAAGTGATTCACCGAAACAATCTGGTTGTTTCAATACAGGAATAGAAGAAACGAAAGAGCATGCCGAATGACTGAATTTAATCCTAAGTTAAAGTCAAAAAAAAAGCACTGATCTACAAAAGATACGATGTATTAAGTGCGCCTATTTTTTTGTAACGTGGGAGAAAGAGAAGCCGTACGGATGCAGAGTTTTTGGTGTCAAAGGCAAAAAAAATGCCGAGCATACATGTCAGGCAAGTTACTGGTTACGACTGCCCGTCCTTTGAACAGAAGTAATTAACAAAACATAAAAGAGAAGCACAATGAATTTCTACATAAAAACGTATGGCTGCCAAATGAATATGCGCGATTCTGATGCAGCTACAGCAATGCTTAGCGAGCGCGGACACACTCTTGTCGAAAAAGAAGAGCAGGCCGACATTATAATATTCAACACATGTAGTGTACGAAAGAAAGCCGAAGACAAAGTTATCGGAAAGCTTGGTTTCATGAAAAAACTTAAAAGAAAAAATCCAAACCTCATCCTAGGGCTTATGGGCTGCATGGCTCAAAGACTTGGTGATGAACTATTTGTAATGGTTCCAAATCTTGACTTTGTTATTGGAACAGATCAACTTCACACGATTGGCGACGTCGTTGATGCCGAAGCGCATAAGCGCCATAAATTTGTAAGTACAGAAGTACAAAAAGACGTTCTTACAGAAATGGGAAAACACTACAAAATAGACAACAAAACATCAGAGTTTGTTGCGATTATGCGCGGATGCGACTGCTACTGCACTTTCTGTATTGTTCCATATGTTCGCGGTCGCGAAAAAAGTCGTGAGATTCCAGACATCGTCGAAGAAGTAAAAGAGCTAGCTGAAGCTGGAATAAAAGAAATTATACTACTCGGCCAAAATGTTGTTGCTTACGGTCTTCCAAAAGTAAAACTACCTCTTGCTGATGACAACTCTCCTTTTGCAGATCTACTTGAAGCTGTTCACGCCGTTGAAGGAGTCGAAAGAATCAGATTTGCTTCGCCACATCCTGCGTATTTCAACGACAAGTTGATCAAGACAATGGGACAACTGCCGAAAGTTTGCAACAACGTTCACTTCCCTCTTCAGTCAGGATCTGACAGAATCCTTAAGAAAATGAACCGCCCATACACAAGCGAAGAGTTCATTGAAAAAGCGAACAAACTTAAAAAACATGTACCGGGAATAACATTCTCGACAGATATCATAGTTGGATTCCCATCGGAAACGGAAGAAGACTTCAACATGACGCGTAAAGTATTCAACGAAGTTGAGTTTGATAACGCATATATCTTCAAATATTCTCCACGCGAAGGAACTGGAGCTGCGATCTACGAAGACCAGATCACAGACGAGGTCAAAGAAGAACGAAACAAAATCCTTCTTGGCGACCTTAAAACAATGTTTGGTAGAAACATCCAAACAGATGTTGGCGAGACTGTAAATGTACTTGTCGAGGGCGTAAGCAAAAGAAACAGCGAGCGCTGGCAGGGAAGAACCCCGACAAACAGGGTTGTCATATTTGATCCGATCGACGATATAAAAGCCGGTGATATCATCGATGTAAAAGTCAACAAAGCAACTGCTGTTACACTTTTCGGAGATGTTGTATAAAACTTGTTTTTAGTTTAATAAAAAACATACGATTTTATAATTAGCACTAGGGCTTAATTCTTGCTCTAGTGCTATTTTTATTTACTGACTAATTCAATAATTTCATAAAGGGGAAACCATGTTAGTTCATTCAGTATTTTTTTGGCTTAAGAAAGACCTTGAGGAGTCACAAGTTGCAGAGTTCAAAAGAGGACTAGAGACACTTGTTGATATACAATGCGCGGAAGCTGTTTATACAGGAACACCATCTACAACAGAGAGACCAGTAATCGACAAATCATACGACTATGCTCTGACAGTAATTCTAAAAGACATGGAAGCTCACGACCAATATCAAGCTCACAACCTGCACACAACATTTCTTAACACCTTCAAACCAATGTTTGAAAAGGTTTTGATCTACGACGCTGACTAATACTTTTAAAAGTATATAAAAAAAGCTCCAAGTCATTTTAAATGACCTTGGAGCTTTTTTATTGGCGCTAATTACTTAGCGTAAGAAACCGAGCGAGTTTCGCGAATAACGCCAACCTTGATTTGACCAGGGTAGTTCATCTCTTTCTCAATTCTCTCACAAATATCTTTTGCAAGCATTTGAGCTTCACCTTCTTTGATCTTTTCAGGCAGGACAACAACGCGAAGTTCACGACCAGCTTGAAGAGCAAAACACTTATCAACACCATCAAACTCAAGGGCGATAGTCTCAAGTTGCTCAAGACGCTTAAGATAAAGTTCTGTCGTTTCACTACGAGCACCAGGACGAGAAGCACTCAATGCATCTGTTGCAGCGGCAAGTGGAGCATAAACAGTTTTCATATCAACTTCTTCGTGATGAGCTTCAACCGCATTGATAACGTCTTTATCTTCACCGTGCTTACGAAGAATGTCAGCACCGATTCGTGCATGTGTTCCTTCGATCTCATGGTCTACAGCTTTACCGATATCATGCAGAAGACCGATACGACGGGCCTTCATCTCATCAAGACCAAGCTCTGCTGCAATACTTCCCATAAAATAAGCACATTCAATTGAATGCTTAAGAACATTTTGAGAATAACTATAACGATACTGCAGGCGACCAATAAGCTTAACAATGGGAAGAGCAATATTTTGAAGACCAAGCTCCAGAACCGCTGCTTCACCAGCTTCCTGGATATTTTCTTCAATCTCTTTTTCTACTTTCTTTTTAAGCTCTTCGATTCGAGTAGGATGAATACGACCATCAGAAACAAGACGCTCTACCATTTGACGTGCAACCTCTTTACGAACAGGATCAAAACATGTAATAACAATCGCATTTGGAGTATCATCAATCAAGATACTAACACCAGTAGATGCCTCAAGAGCGCGGATATTACGACCTTCACGACCAATAATACGCCCCTTCATCTCATCATTAGGAATCTGGATCGTAGCTGAAGTACGCTCATAAACACATTCAGAAGCATAACGCTGAATTGCAGATGCAATAACTTCATTCGCTTTCGATTGAGCTTTTTGCTTAGCCTCTTCAAGAACATTCCGAACCATAATACCCGATTCATTTTTAACTTCACTTTTAAGCTTATCAAGGATCATTTCTCGCGCATCATCTCTGCTCAAATGAGCAACGCGCTCAAGCTCGTCAATCTGCTGCGAAATAGTCTTTTTCAGCTCAACATCTTTCTCAGCCAAACGTTTCTTTGTCTGCTCTACATCTTTATCTTTCTTATCTAGAGAATCAATCTTAGCATCAAGGCTGCTGAACTTTTTCTCAAGATTGTCTTCGCGCTGCTCTAGGCGGTTTTCAACCTGCTTAAGCTCTTTACGCTGCTCCTTCATCTCTTTTGCGGCTTCGTCTTTAAGCTTAATCTGCTCTGCTTTAATCTGCACACGTGCTTCTCGCACCATATGCTTAGCTTCCTTCTCGGCATCACCTTTGATCTTTTCGCCTTCGGCAACTTTAGACTTCCCACTAACACGTGCGTATAGGATATGTCCAAGGAAACCGACAATAACACCGGCTGCCGGACCTACTGTTTCTAATAAATCTGTACTCATTTTAACTCTCCATTTTTTTCATGATTATGAAACACCTTAATCAGTAAACCTTTTTTTCTGTAACGATCACATCCATATAGCGGTCATGATCCTCAACAGGAACTGATTCTGTTTTTTGGCATTCATAAAATATACCTATATTAATCCCTTCGTAGCTTTTGAGCATTTGGTCATAAACGCCTTTCCCGCGTCCAAGTCTCCCCCTATTCTCATCAAAAACAACTCCAGGCACTAGCCAAACTAATTTGCGGTACATATCGTCCGATATTTCCCGACATGAAGCCTTTGGCTCCATAATATTATAATATCCTAACTCAAGATCTGAATTAAGGTCAGTAACCTCGACCATCTCATAACCTCCAGCGGATGAATTACTATTAAAACGCGGAACACATACTTTTATTCCCTGAGCGAAACAACTGTTTATAAAGTAAGTCAGATCAACTTCTGTCCCATCCGTAATATACACAGCAATCATATCAAAATCTGACGATTTTTTAAGAAGCGTTTCGACAGATTTACAAATTTCTTTATTCCAACAAACACGATCATCTTCGTTGATCGAACTTCGTATTGCCAAATAGTCTTTTCTTAACTCTTTTTTGCTGACAGCAACACTATCCATTTACAACCTCAACCCGGCTCACCTCACGAAGAGAATCCCAGTAATTTATCCTCTCTGAGATTGTACTCTCATAACCGGAATTAACCGGGTTATAATATTTTTTCGGCACACCGATATAGTCCTGAACAACAAATGATCCCTCAAAACTATGGGGATATTTATAGCCTTCACCGTGTCCAAGTTTTTTCGCTCCTTTATAATGAGCATCCCTAAGATGCTTCGGAACCGGAACCACTCTTTCTTTTTTAATATCGTCAAGCGCCGCATCAATCGCAGCATAGGAAGCATTACTCTTCGGAGCTGTTGCACAGTAAGTCACAGCCTGAGAAAGAAGAATCCTAGCCTCAGGCATACCGATTTTCTCTACAGATTCCATAACACTCGACGTAAGTGTAATCGCCCGCGGATCAGCATTACCTACATCCTCTGACGCAAAGACTACCAGACGACGCGCAATAAACCTAATATCTTCTCCTGCATGAAGCATTTTTGCAAGCCAGTAAACTGCGGCATCAGGATCACTCCCGCGCATACTTTTTATAAAGGCACTTATTGTGTCATAATGACCATCGTCTCCATACACAATCGCCTTCTGCTGAACTGATGATTCCGCAACAGCGAGGTCGATCAAAACTATATTCTCTGAATCAGGCTGAGTAGTAAGAACAGCAATCTCTAACGCTGTTAAAACTTTTCTTGCGTCACCTTCGCAAACCATACAAAAAAACTTTCGGGCATCTGCGACAACTTCAACATCAAGATGTTTATATCCGCTTGGATGCTCAATAGCGCGATCTATAACCTGAGATATTTCATCATCGTTGAGAGGCTCCAAAGCAAAAAGGATAGAACGGGACAAAAGAGCTTCGATCACGTAAAACTGCGGATTATAGGTAGTTGCACCGACAAGCCTGATAACTCCACTTTCAACATCCGGAAGGAGCACATCCTGCTGTGATTTATTCAGTCGGTGAATCTCGTCAACAAATAGAATTGTTTTTCGACCATGAAGACTCTTCCTTGTGATCGCCGCAGAAATTTCTTTTCGGATATCAGAAACAGTAGAAGTAACTCCGGAAAGCCTGATAAATGCAGAGCTTGTCTTTAGAGCAATTAATTCGGCAAGACTTGTTTTTCCAACCCCTGGAGGTCCATAAAGAAGGATTGATGAAAAGCGATCAGCCTCTACTGCTCTTCTAAGCAGCTGGCCTTCACCAAGAATGTGATTTTGACCAATATACTCAGCTAGAGAACCTGGGCGCACGCGTGCGGCAAGCGGGGCATCCTCACATATCCTTAAGATATTCTCAGATGGTTCATTCTCTGCGATTAGGTCAAATTGCTTCATTAAAATCTTCTCTGTATTCAAAACACGAGAGAATCAAACAATAGCAGAAAAGAGGACTAGAAAAATGTATATATTAATCGCCCAAAAACGACGAAACGTCTTCCCCAAATACATAAATCACAGCAAATTGAGATCTATATATTGGAAAGCAGGCAGCAAAATGTTTTTTGCCAAAATATATAAATACACAAAAGTGTAATTAACCCCTGAAACTTATCTACTAAATGAGATTCTACTCATTCATTAACAAAATATATAATACGCTACGTAAAGCGTTTTTTTAAAATTACAGCAAACTGCTATTTATTAAAGCCATTTTGATACAAATAATGAATAAGAATAGATATTTTATGTATATATAAAAAAAGAGCTGCGGAAAAACCACAGCTCTTAATATAGCGACCAAACGATCAACAATAAAACTATTTTTTATTAGCCTTCATAAGATCAACAAATTGCTCAAACAAGTAATGTGGATCGCGTGGACCCGGAGCAGCCTCTGGATGATACTGAACAGAGAACATCGGCAACTCTTTATGCTTAATACCTGCAACAGTTTCATCATTAATATTCATATGAGTAATTTCAAGACATTCTGGAAGCGTTTCCGCTTTTACAGCATAGTTGTGATTATGAGAAGCAATCTCAACACGCTGCGTTGCAAGATTCATAACAGGCTGATTACACCCATGATGACCAAACTTAAGTCTGTACGTTTCAGCGCCACATGCAAGAGCAAGAAGCTGATGACCAAGACAAATACCCATAATAGGAGCTTTCCCAAGCACTTCTTTAGCCGTATCAATAGCATACTGAACAGCAGCCGGATCGGCTGGTCCGTTCGAGAAGAAAATTCCATCCGGATTCATTGCAAGAATTTCAGCAGCAGGAGTTTTAGCAGGAACTACGGTAACATCCATCCCCTGAATTCTCATTGAACGAAGAATATTCCATTTGATACCAAAGTCCAAAGCAACAACTTTAAATTCTGCAGCAGGAAGCTCATCAACGCCAAGCCCCCATGATGAAGATTTACTGTCATCCTCATCCCACTTATGAGTTTTATCACAAGTCACTTTTGACGCGTAATCTTTTCCGTCAAGACCTTCCCATGCTTTAGCTTTCGCAACACCTTGCTCCGGTGTCATTTCTTCAGCAGAACAGTGAATATATCCCTTCATTGTACCCGCTTCGCGAAGCTTCATTGTAAGAGCGCGAGTATCAACACCTGCGATACACGGAACATTATAACGCTTAAGAATCGCATCAAGTTCCTCATCTGTACGCCAGTTACTCGACTCATTCAGATTATTGATAACAAATCCATTAAGATAAAGAGCATCCGATTCCATATCGTCAATATTAACACCAACACTACCAATCTCGGTATATGTCATTGTAACCAGCTGACCAGCATAAGATGGATCACTGATAACTTCCTGATATCCTGCAAGACCTGTATTAAAAACTACTTCACCCTCTTTATCGACCTCAGCACCTACCGAGTATCCTTTAAAGACAGTTCCGTCTTCAAGCGCAAGAAATGCCTTCTTTTCTCTCTGCTTTTTCCAATCGTAATTATGTCCCATATTCCAACCTCTAATCTGGTTCTATTTTTCATATATTCAAAATTTGTGTAACATAGTTTATGTTTACAAATATTAAATACATCATGACCAAAAATGATGTTTTATTTAACAAAAGCCAATGAAAGAAATATATTTACAAACCACAGTTGACCTATGATTTATTTAACATAATATTGGGAGCAATTAATTTTCTGCAATTTTTCAAGCAGTCAATTCCATTCATACAAATTTAGAATTCTTTAAAATAGTTGGTTAAAAAAATGAATATTTTATTTATTGGAGATGTGGTAGGAAAGAGCGGACGCAAAGCCTGCAAAGACCTTATCCCTGAACTCCGTCAAAAATACTCTTGCTCGTTTGTAATAGCAAATGTTGAAAACGCAGCAAACGGAGCCGGTGTAAAC
The DNA here is from genome assembly GCA_030590715.1 of Lentisphaeria bacterium. Classification (GTDB taxonomy): domain Bacteria; phylum Verrucomicrobiota; class Lentisphaeria; order Victivallales; family JAUVCU01; genus JAUVCU01. The sequence continues at coordinate 17,903 of JAUVCU010000001.1, read as the reverse complement.
GCAAAATGCCTAGACGATCTAAAAGACGTTGTGAATGTATTCACTCTTGGCGATCATGTTTGGGATCAAAAAAACTTCAACAATGAAATCGCTGCGTACAAAAACGTTATCAGACCTGCAAACTTCAGCAACCGCCAACCGGGGAACGGCTACTGCATTGTAAGAAACCCTGCATGTGGAGAAATCGCAGTAATAAACCTTCTTGGAAAGGTATTTATGAGGGACAGTGCGTACTGCCCGTTTGAAAAAGTTGACGAGATACTCGCAAAGATCCCTAAAACAGTAAAAACCATTTTCGTAGACATGCACTGCGAAGCCACAAGCGAAAAAGTGGGAATGGGTTACTATCTTGATGGAAGAGTAACAGCTGTACTTGGAACACATACCCACGTCCAAACCGCAGACGCAAAAATCCTACCAAAAGGAACAGCATACATAACCGATGCAGGAATGGTGGGAGCCGATTTCTCTGTACTCGGAAGAACAGTTGAATCTGTGCTATCAAAATTTGAAACAGGAATGCCTTGCAGACTACCAGTCGAAGAACACGGCATAAGACTTGACGGAGCTGTTGTCTCATTTAATCTCAGCGATGGAAAAGCGACTGCAATCAAGAACATCTCAATTATGCACAACGAAAACTACTAATCAGGTAATCATAAAATGAGCACAACACCAGAACTGGACATCCAGAGACTAAATATACTAATTAAGCTGGCAATAGAAGAAGACGTCTTAGAAGTCGGCGATACAACCAGCCTATCAGTCATACCCAACGACGTAGAAGCAACTGCAACATTCAAAGCAAAAGACAACTGTGTTATTGCTGGACTAAAAGTAGCAGAGCAAGTCTTCAACTTTGTGGATTCAAAAATTAAATTCAAAGCTTTAGTCAACGACGGTGACTTTGTTGAATACGGAACAATCATCGCAGAAATGAAAGGAAACGCCCAGTCACTATTAACAGGCGAAAGAACTGCACTCAACTTCATCCAGAGACTAAGCGGCGTTGCAACAGCTTCAAAAAAATATGCAGACGCGACTGGAGATAGCAAGACAGTTATTCTCGACACAAGAAAAACAACACCGGGCTGGAGAAACCTTGAGAAATACGCCGTTGCCGTTGGCGGAAGCGTAAACCACAGAATCGGCCTTTACGACCGAGTCATGATCAAAGACAACCATCGAGCTCTGGCTGGACTTGAAGGAGAAGGCGGAATCACCCGTTCTGTAGAGAGAGCACGAACTATGTTCCCGAACCTTGAAGTTGAAGTTGAAGCAGACACTCTTGAAGAAGTAGCTGAAGCACTTAAAACCAAAGCCGACTATATCCTACTAGATAACATGACAAATGAACAAATGTCTGAAGCTGTAGCAATGAGCAACGGAACGTCAAAGCTTGAAGCAAGTGGCGGAATCACAATCGAAAGAATCCCTTCAATTGCAAAAATCGGCGTTGACTTCATCTCCGTCGGAGCACTTACTCACTCTGTAATTTCATCAGATATCTCAATGGAAATTAAATAGCAGTTTCCATTTAAGAAAAACAAGAGACGCAACATTTAGTTCGCGTCTCTTTTTTAAATTTCTATGATTCAAGATAAGAGTTAATATTTCTCACCTCTTTACTCTGCAGCAAGTCGTAAACCTCGGCAGGACTACCAGCCGAAACAAGCCTATCGTGACACTGAGGATCCTCGGCAAAAATCCGGGCAATTGCAGACAATAACTTAAGATGAAGATTTTCCTGCCCTTCAGGAGTAGCAATAAGAATCACAATATCAACCGGCTTGTTATCAATAGATTCAAAATCAATAGGTTTTTCACATATACCAATAACCCCCATCAACTTCTCTTTGGCAGGAATCCTTGCATGAGGTATAGCAAGTTTATTACCAAGACCGGTAGTGAATTCTTTCTCCCTTGCTGTAATATACTCAAGCAACTCATCACGCGTAATCGAGCGAAGATGATTTGTTTTAACAAGAAAATCAGTCATCTGTTCAATTGCATCCCACTTATTTTCAGCTTCCAGCGGCATAAGAATATATTCCTCATGAAGAAAATCGATAAGACGAGGAGTCGCCTGCCCCGTCTCTTTTGCAAGATCGAAACTCTTAGCGGTCGAAAACGGACCAATCAACTCATTAACAGCGACGGCAGCCAGAACAATTGTAGAAATAGTCGGTGCAATTGATGCCAACTCGGCAGTTGAAGAGAGACTGATCACAAGACCAACAGCAAGACCAGCCTGAGGAATTAACCCCAAACCGAGAAATTTAGCAATAACATCCGGAAACCCAAAAGCCTTACTAACAGAAAACGGGGCAAGCCACTTAGCAGCAAAACGGCCGGCAATAAACAAAGCTCCAGCAACACCGGCAATCCTAAGTTGAGTCAAATCAAGATGAGAACCGGCAAGCGTAAAGAAAACAGCAAACAAGACCCCTGTAACATTATTAAAAATGCCAGAAACCTGCTTTGTATGATAGCTCAAATTACAATATGTAACCCCCATAGTCAAATTAACCAACAATGGAGAAAAACCAATTCCGACATACTCAGACAAGTATCGACACACTAAAATATTTGCAAAGATCGCAAGAAAAACTGTACCAAAGAGATCCGTAGACCCATGCTGATGCTTGGACAACAAAGAAACAAACCAGCCCACAACCACACCAAACACTACTGTACAAACAATCATAAGAAGGGGAACCACAAGACCAGCGGCGATATCCCCACCAGAATCTCTCGATAACTGAAGAGAAATTGTTTTACATACTGTAAATATAAGGATGGTCGCGAAATTGTTAAGCGCCACCACACCGACCAGGGTCTTTGTAAAAACACCACGTGCATACTTCTTCTGAATAAGACTTATAATAGTACCGGGAGCGGTCTCAACAGCAATTGCAGAGAGCAACAAACAAATCCTAACGTCCAAAACAAGAATAAAATAAAGCAAAGAGAAAACAAAAGAGAACGTGAGAAACGCATCGAATAAAGCAAGGAAAACGATTCTTTTACTGGAGTTGTGAAGCACTTTATAATTTAAGTGCGTTCCGATACTAAATGTCATAACACCAAGAGCAAGCTCACCAAAGAAACCGATATTATGAAGTTGATGTTCAGTAAACACAGTCATCTCACCGGTACCAAAAAGAGCATTTAACAGAAGATAACCAGAAGGCCCTATAATAATTCCTAAAATAACCTGTCCTGAAATATCAGGCAACTTAATTTTATGGGCTAGCTTACCAACAATAAGACCACCCAAAGCTATTATCAAAAAAACAAATTCACCAGGAAGGTGATCAGAAAACAGAGATTCATGCATAAAAAAGACTCACTTATATAATAATAAAAAACCACAATAATCATCGTATTATAATGCCTCCAAATAGATAGTGCGAGCAAAATAACACAAGACTAAAAAAAAGCTCAAAATTTTAGACGAAGTTAGTTGCAGAAAATAGGTTAAGCGCTTAATATACGTGACTTTATGTGCGGACCTTAATCCTAGACTGGATTCACACTTTATATGTGAAGTGTAACCGAGAGGCCAATTTTGCCAAATCAGGCAAACCTCTCCACTCCTGTCTTCTGATGATTTTGTCCAAGCTATTTATATATATAGAAATTAAATTTTAAGTAATACACTTTTGGAGTTAAAGAAATGCTTGAGCTTGGTGAAAAAATTCACGTTTATTCAGGAACGGCTAACACAGAACTTGCGCAGGAAATTGCCGATTACCTAGGTTTGCCCCTAGCAGAAGCAAATATCCAGCGGTTCCCGGATGGGGAAACATACTGCCAGTATGAAGAGAACATACGTCGCAGCGATGTGTTTATCATTCAGCCTACATGTGCGCCTACTAATGACAACCTGATGGAACTTCTTATCATGATCGACACTGCACGCAGAGCATCTGCTGCACGTATCACGGCTGTGATCCCATTTTACGGTTATGCTCGTCAGGACAGAAAAGATAAACCACGTGTTCCACTAACGGCAAAACTTGTTGCAAACCTTCTTACTCAAGCTGGAGCAAACCGCATTGTTGCTGTTGACCTTCATGCACACCAGATTCAAGGTTTCTTCGATATTCCTCTAGATCACCTTTACTGTGGTCCTGTACTGATTCCTTACCTTAAAGAGAAGCTTGGCAGCGAAACGGTTGTTGTAGCTCCTGATACGGGTGGTGTTAAAATGGCTCAGGGATATGCTGAAAGACTTAACGCAAGTCTGGCAATTGTAGCAAAACACAGAATCAGCGCAACTGAAGTTGAAGCATCTCACCTTGTGGGTGATGTTGCGGGCAAAAAATGTGTACTTGTTGATGACATGACGTCAACGTGCGGAACTCTTATTTCTGCGGCAAACCTTCTTAAAAAGAATGGCGCTACAGAAATTTATGCTGCGGTTTCACACTGCCTTCTTAATGAGAAAGGCCGCCAACGTCTTAAAGACAGCTGCATCAACGAGCTTGTAACAACAAATAATGTACCAGTTACTGATGACTGTGATGGAATGGTTAAAGTTCTTAGCATGGCTCCAGTTCTTGGTGAAACTATTCGCAGAATTCACGATGGCGAATCTGTTTCGGATCTGTTTAAATACTAATTTTTACATAAATACATAACATATAAAAAAAGGAAAATACCATGAGTGGTAAAGAATACGTTCTGAACGTACAAGAAAGAAGCGAGCTAGGTGATGGTGGTTCACGCAGAATCCGACGTAACTGTCAAGTTCCTGTGAACTTTTATGGAAAAGGCGTAGAAAACGTTAACCTTGTTGCAGATGCAAAAGAGTGGGACACAATCTCACGTGAAGGAGCTCGTTTAGTTGAACTTAAAGCTGAAGGTACTAGCTACCACGGTGTTATCAAAGAAGTTCAAAAAGACTACCTTAAGAACATCGTTCTTAACCTTGACTTCATCGCTGTTAATCCTGAAGAAGAAATTGTAACAAAAGTTAAACTACGCCCATTTGGTACTGCAAAAGGTACTGGACGTGGTGGACTATTTGAACAGGTTGCTCACGAAATCCTTGTAAAATGTCTTCCTGGCAACCTTCCTGAGGTTATCGAGGCTGACGTTTCTGACATCGACCTAAACGAACGCGTACGTGCTCACCAGCTTACAATGCCGGAAAACGTTAAAGCTGTTAACGGTGAAAAATACATCGTATTTAGCGTAGTTCAGACTCGTGCTTCTCGTTCTGCTGACGCATCTGGAGAAGAAGAGTAATTTACTTAAAGGAAGAACAAGTCTGTGAATTATAAATTAGTTGTTGGACTTGGTAATCCTGGTAAAGAGTATGAGAGCACCAGACACAATGCGGGCTTTATGGCCGTTGATGCTCTCATTGAAAAGCTCCCTGGAGCTTTTCAAGAAAACAATGGTCATTCTGGAATTTACTGGAAGGGCAGAAGCAGAGGTGGAAATATATTTCTACTAAAGCCTATGACTTTCATGAACTTGAGTGGCAAGTCTGTTTCTAAATTGATGAAAACTCATAAGATACAGCCGAATGAGGTTTTACTTGTATTTGATGACCTTGATCTTCCTTTCGGGAAAATCAGGATCAAAAATGGTGGTGGAACCGGCGGACATAATGGAGTAGAATCGGTTATTAACGAAATCGGTTCACCAAATTTTGCCCGGTTAAGAATTGGTATCGGCAAGAGAGTCGGAAAAGGACAAGCAGATCACGTTCTTGGAGGATTTGATTCGGAAGAGTCAGCAATGATACCAAAGCTTATGAATGTTGTTTCACATGCAGCTAAGTTGGTACTTTACAGAGGTGCTAAAGCAGCAATGAATCAATACAATGGATTTGAATTAATAGATGAAAATCAATAAATAATAATATTACGGAGGGTAATACCTTGAAAAAGTATGAAGCAGTATACATTCTCGACGTTAGAAAAGTCGAAGATGACGGAAAAGCATGGGCAGCTGAATTCGCAAAACTAGTTGAAGGTTTTGGCGGAAATGTTGAAGAGAATGTTTTCATGGGTCGTAAACAATTCGCACGTGAAATCAACAAACGCAAAGTTGGATCTTACTACAACTTCGTATTCACTGTTGAAGCTGAAAAGATCAAACCAATCATCGAGACTTATGCTCTTGACGAGCGCGTAATTCGTGAAATGATCATGATCTACGACCGTCCAGAAGTTCTTGAAGCAAAAGCTGAAGAAGCTGCTGCAGAGTAATTAATTCATCTTTCGGAGACTATAATATGGCATCTTATAATAAAGTTATGTTGATGGGAAACATCACACGCGATCTTGAATTGCGTTATACTCCTAACGGCGCTGCTGTTTGTGATATGTCTTTAGCTATCAATAGTAAATTTGGTGGCGAAGGGCAGCAACGCGAAGAAACAACATTTGTTGATGTTGTTGTTTGGAGTAAACAAGCTGAAAACTGTAGCCGCTTCCTAAAAAAGGGTTCACCTTGCTTTGTAGAAGGACGCCTGCAGCTTGATACATGGGATGACCGTGAAACAGGCAAGAAAAGAAGCCGTCTTCGTGTAGTAGCTGAAAGAGTTCAATTTCTAGGTCGTGCCGACCAGAACAGCAACCAGAATGATCAACAACAATATGGTTCTGCTCCAAAGGCACCACAACAGGGATTTGGCGGAGCACCAGCTCCACAACAGTACGCACCGCCAGCGCCTCAACCGAGTCAGAATGCTTTTGCTCCTCAACAGGCGCAACCAGCACCGGCTCCACAACAGTACGCACCTCAACAGGCGCAGCAGGCACCAGCTCCGACATACCAACAGGCGAATAATACTCCTCAGCCGCAGGTTAACCAACCAGCAGCTGCACCGGTAAAGCCACAAGGTATGCCACCTATGCCTGATAATGCATTCAGTGCAGGTAGTGTTGAAGACGACATCCCGTTCTAGAATTACGAAATTAATAAAATAATTATTTAAAAAACATAAACCGGAGATCAGTTAAATGGCTGAACAAAGAAGTAGAAAAAGACGCGCGAGCAAGCCAAAAATTTGCCGTCTTTGTGAAAACAAAGTCCACCATATCGATTTTAAAGATGTTGAAATGCTTAAAAAGTTCCAGACTGAAAAGGGTCGTATCCTTCCACGTCGTATTACAGGAACTTGCCTGGATCATCAGAAAATGTTAAGCACAGCAATCAAACGCGCAAGGGTTCTAAGTCTTGTTCTTTAATAGAACTGACTTTAACTTGCTATAAAAAAGAAGGAGTAAACAATGGCTTCTGTAACACTTATTCTACTAGAAGATGTTGATAACCTGGGTCTAGCAGGCGAAGAAATTCGCGTTGCTGCAGGATATGGTCGTAACTTCCTTGTTCCACAAGGAAAGGCTACAAAAGCAACTAAAGGTGCTATGCGCCAGGTTGAAGCTCGTCGTGAGCAAATTGAAGCACAACGTAAAGCTGAGCTTGATGGTGCTCAGGAACTTGCTACAAAAATCGCTGAACTTGAGATCTCGATCTCAATGCAGGCTTCTGAAGACGATACACTATTTGGTTCTGTTACTAACCGTAGCATTGCCGAAGCTATCGCTGAGCAAGGAATTACTGTAGACTACAAGAAAATCGAAATTGAAGAACCTATCCACACGCTTGGTAAATTTGATATCTCTATCAAACTTCACCGCGAAGTTAAAGCTGTGGCTAAAGTTTGGGTTGTTCGCCGATAACTTATGTCGATACAACGGGACAATAGTAACGACAGTGGGAAAAAGTCTCTTCCGGGGCTTTTACCTACTGATCGTCCCATGCCGCACGATAGTGACGCTGAGCGTGCTATTCTTGCGGCAATGTTACTTGAACCTTCATACTGCATCGGACTTGGCATAGAAAAACTTCGAGGCGATGATGTATTCTACTCACCCGTTCACCGGGTAATCTACAAAGCTATTCTTGAACTTGATAAGAAAAGTACCGGCGTAGATATTATTTCCCTCGCTCATGTTCTTTCCAATGACGGAAGACTTGAAGAGATTGGCGGGAAACTGTTTTTAGCAGAACTCCAAAATACAATTGCGACGACGGCGAATCTTGAAGCCTGGTGTGAAATTGTAAATCAATTTAGTATCCTTCGGGGCATGATCTCAGTTTGTGCAGAATCAATGCAGTCATGCTACAGTCCTGATCCTGAAAAACCAGTAGAACTTCTACTTGATGAACTTGAAATGAAAATCCTCAAAGTTCGCGAAAGTTCAAGCAACGATATATTTGAACTGAACGGATTGATCAAAGGCGCTTTTGAAAAGTTACAGGCTATTCTTAAAGGAGAAATTGAACCCGGTTTACCGACTGGATTCACCGATATAGACCAGATGACAGCCGGTTTAAAACCCGGAGATATGTTCGTATTGGCTGCCAGACCTTCAATTGGTAAAACATCTCTTGCTCTTAACATTCTTTCAAATATCGCACTGCGTGGTGTCGATCGCGGAGAACCAGCAACACCTGTTGCTTTTTTCAGCCTCGAGATGACAGAAATGCAGATTACAACCCGTCTACTTTGTTCGGAATCTCAAATCTCAGAAAGAGCATTTCACGACGGATCGTTCAACAACTCAGATATGCCGAAACTTACGAGAGCTGTTGCAACACTTAAGAAAGCGAAGATTTTTATTGACCCGACACCGAGTCTTAAGATCCTAGAGCTTCGTTCTAAAGCCAGACGCCTGAAACAGCAGCACGATATTCAGCTTATCATCATTGACTACTTGCAGTTAATGAAAGCTCCAGGAACTAACAGTCGTCAGGAAGAGGTTGCAGAAATTTCTTCTGGAGTTAAGGCAATTGCAAAAGAATTACATGTGCCGGTATTAATTCTGGCTCAGCTTAACCGTGACACAGAAAAAGCAGGTGCAGCCGGACCGGTGAAACCTAAACTTTCCAGTCTTCGTGAGTCTGGAGCAATCGAGCAGGATGCCGATGTTGTAGCATTCCTACATCGTGACCGTGACGCCCAGAAAAATATTACAGCAGAAACCTTGAAGGCAGGAATTCCTTCCGAGATCATCGTCGAAAAAAATCGTAATGGTGAGACTGGAACATCAGAAGTATTGTTCTTCCCCCAATTTACTCAATTCAGAAACAAAAGCCACCGCTATGGTGACAACGATACGCCACAGTCCCTTGGATAGAGCTCGTAAGCTTTAATCCACTCCCAATACTTTTTTTAAAGTTTTTTCATTCATTCTGTTTAGAATCGACATCTCCATACGTACACGATAGTGTAGCACTATATCCACAAGTATCAGAGCTCAGTAGTCGCGTCTAATTGGTCGACCATTTTTGAATACGATAAAGAAGAATAGCCAACCGCAATTTAAGTTATTTGGTCTTGAATCAAAACGGCTTAAAAAGTGGTGGCTATGGGAAAGGTACAGCAGGTTCTTTCGTGTTGCGAATCGGTGGATTCAGTTCGCAGCGTTTTAAGGTTCACCTTGCCTTGTTCTGATACATATGCTCGAGGATAACTTTCCTCTAAATACAGACGAACGCATTTCAGTCGAAATTCATAATTGTAAACGCTTATACTTCTTTTCTTTGACGATTTTTTCATAACAACTCCTTAATTTGGATTAAGAAGTGTCACCCTATTTCAGATCAAACTTGGGACAGACTACTGGTTGATAGCGCAATATTGAAGCAATGGTTATTAGTGTTGATACGATCGAGTTGGCGACGAACTAGACCGAAGCATTTGCGACAACGCCGGTTGTTCTTACAACTGTAGGAAGCAATAATAACGCGGAAGCAATGGCTACTCGCCTGACAGCAACGAGTGAAACTGGATTTACTGTTTATCTGACGGAGCAGGAAGCCGGTACAGCGGCATCTCTTGCAGAAACGGTATACGTTATTGCCCTTGAGCAGGGATTAAGTGTTGACGGTACTGTAGGTGCTGGGTGCTGGGTCACGGCTCCACTATACAATGACCAGCTTCAGTTTATCGACTTCGGTTCCTCATTCACGACGCCACTGTTCTACGGAGCAATCCAGTCAGGAAACGATCAGGAACCGGCACAACTGAGATGGAGTCCTGTTTCTCTTACCGATAACAGTGTAAAAGTGAAAGTTGAGGAAGAGAAATCTCTCGATACTGAAATTGTTCACGGTAATGAAAGTATCGGTTGGATCGTAATCGGTTCACAGCAATAGTCATGCAACGAGCCACAAAACTGTGAGTAAAATAATTAAATAGAAAAAGAGGTGTGGAGTTTTCTCCGCACCTCTTTTTTATGTAGAAATGGAATTATTCGAAAGACTCTTCAATTGCTTTTTGAAGTGCGTTTAGAAAATCGTTCGCATTTTTATAAAACAAATCGTGCGTATCGATAAGAGCCAGATCTATAACCTCTGCCACGCTTTTAGGAATTTCACGCCTTCTTTTTCGTATTGGTACAGTAGGTTTATGAAGTACTGTTGAAGCATCGTCCATATCATCATCAAAATCACGCGGCATACATTTAGTCAACATATAATAATAAGTTGCAGCCATTGCCCACACATCTACTTCCGGCTTGCAGAATTTATAATTTTCCACCTGCTGTCGGGGTACAAATCCCATTGCACCGGCAACTGCCCCTACCATTGTATTCCCAGTCTCTGAAGCATGATCAAATGCCTTGGCTAACCCGAAGTCTGCAATCTTAGGGCAGACTCCACCATCTTTATTTGCTAGAAGGATATTACCCGGTTTAATATCCCGGTGTACCAATCCTCGGGCCGAAACGGCTCTACCGTCATGCAGTTTAATATTGTGAATCTCAACATTGTGTGCATAATCAAGAGCAAGTAAACAAGGTTTCAATATATTAAAACCATTTTCTATACTGACATGTTTTTCTGAGGACTCAACCAATTCCTGAATCGAGCCACAGTCACAGTACTCCATTGTAAAGAACATTTTTTTACTGTCGCTGATATTTACATTCAGGACGTTAACTATATTGGGATGAGATAATATTTTTGTATTCTCGATCTCCCTCAAAAAATCTTCTCTGAAGATCTCACTTTCAGCAATACTTGGATGCATCATTTTTAGTGCGACAATTTCACCCGTCTCAAGGTCTTTTGCCTTATAAACGCTCCCCATTCCGCCTTCCGCCAGGCAGCACAATATCTCGAATTGGTCAAAACTTTTCTTCTCGGGATATTTCTTCTTTGGCGCGAGTGTCTCTTCAAGATTCATCTTAGTATTATCAGAAATATTTACGACTGTTGTATCTCCGTTGTAATCGAAAAACTCAGTGTCAGAACCGTCTTCATTCCCGCTAGTTTCAAACTCTGTATTTTCTCCGCGGTATTCAAGCTGAGAGAAACATTCGTCACATAAATAAATCCCACCATCGCGGTAAAATGCGTTCAGATCTTTATCCGCTAATTCAACACCACAGTCAATACAATTAACAGGCTCTACAATCAGGAACTTTATCTTGGTGTCACCTACGGTTAAAATACTTCCTGATGAAATATCTGCAGCTGCAATCCGTTCGTCATCGATGTAAGTTCCATTACTGCTCTCCAAATCGACAATTGTGATTTGGGGCAAGTTGAAAGTAACCTTACAGTGCAGTCGAGAAAGTTTAGTGTCAGCACCGTGCGGGATAATTATTTGAGCATCACTGCTTCGCCCTATAGTGACCTCAATATTTGAATCCACAGAAAACTTTCTACCAAGAAGTGGTCCATTGAGAATCTGTATTGTTGCTTTAAGCGGCAAAATGACCTCCAAGTACATTTCATATCATTGAATTTTAAGCTAGGAGTCAATTAATATGCAAGCAATTGGAGTAAAAGAATAAATAATAGATCAAATAAAAAATGCCTGGTACAGTCCGGTAAGCCAGATAATCAATGCCATACAAATTGCGATCAAAACAGAAAGACTACCGAGATCTTTAGCAACTTTTGCAAGTTTATGATAATCAGGGGAAACCAGATCGACGACAGCTTCAACCGAAGTATTTATTACCTCAACCAGCATCACCCCGATCGGGGCAATTATCATGAGTAGTTTTAAAACTATTCCGATGTTCAAAAAGCAGGCAAAAGGTATAGCGATAGCTGAAACAACTAATTCCTGAAAAAAGGCATCCTCTTTCACAATCACTTTAAATCCGGCCCACGAGAATTTAAAAGCTCGAAGAGCACGGCCCAGCCCCTTTTTAGCCTCAGGTATTTTTGTCGTATTCATATTCTCTTCTACTATTAAAAATTAAAATCTGCAAACGGGTTATGAGAATCAAAGTCTGAGCTCTCAATGTGGTCATTTGGATCACTCGCCTGTTCTTTATCCGGATTATTAAAATACAACATGGTATCGACAATAAAAGAATGTACATCTGTCAGCGACACTACGGGGATAATATCCGGCCTATTTTTACCGTAAACTAAAAGAGGTACCGGATTCCGTGTATGTTTACCGGATGTAGGATCTTCTATATTTCCATGATCACTTGATACAACCAAAAGAGTATCGTCGCACATCTCATCCATTAAAGTACAGAAAAATTCATCAATATCAGCCAGCACATTTTTTACAAACTCCTGATCCTGGCTATGCCCGGCCTTATCTGTCATGAAGTATTCGAAAAGGGTAAAGTCATAGTTTTTGGCAATATTCAAAAGATCCTGAGCACCGCGTTTTGGTGTTATAACTTCCGGGATCGGAGGCTTCATTTTGAATTTATGCCGCCCGAATCCAACTTTACCGCCTTGAAGGCTTTCACGGGTAATATCATGATAAACAGCGTAATGCTCGATCAAATCCCCTTTCCTTCTGACAGCACCGAATACTCCTTCCGTCATTATTGTCGTTACCGAACGGAATCTTGTTTTACGCAATTCAGCCATGCTATAGCGGACATAAGCATTTGCAAAAGCAACAGTATAATTAGCGCTCTCGAGAGATGAAAAAATATTCCTGTCACGAATGGCATCGCGCAGCAAAGGTCCTGGAAATCCCGGTAGATGATCCCCCATAATATCAGCACCGTTGTAGCCGGTAAACAGTGCTGTTTGTCCAGAAGCACTTTGCGGCAAGCCGTCATATCCAAGACAGGCATCGATCGGCATAGAATAGTTCGAAAAAAGATCGATAAACTGATCACTGCAGTATTTCGAATATAATGAATCTCTCCACCCTTCCGGCGGAACACCGACTCCATCCAGCATTATCATCAGAATTCTGGTATTCTCTTTCATGTCGTTGAACTGACCTCCCGCAAGTGTAGTGTACACCAAACAATTAAATACGAATTACATATTCTTTACTTTTTTGGAACAGATAACAATGCACAGCATATGTAAAATTACAACATTACTAATAGTATGTATAAGCCTGAATTGTCAAGCAGCTGATACAATCGCAGAATTACATATAAAATCCCTTTCCGATACGGTAATGGACCTTGCCAGATTCACGCAAAAAACAAGCAACAATTTACCTCTTCTAATAGCCGGCGGATGGATAGGGTTTTCGGCAAATAAAAACTACAGCAACTTTGACTTTGATAAGCCCATTACAGCAAAGCTATTTCCTCAAACAGATTCAAATATCCCAGTATATACGATTGATATCTCAAGCCAACCTCTTACAGGGAAATCACTGATAGTCGGTGGACGAAAATTATTTTTCAGGGATAATGAAAGCAACTACACCCTATCTCCGTCAAACAGCATTCTAAAAGAATATAAACAAACCAAGCCCGCGAACAGCAACTCCGATATTTACCTTGAGCTGAAGCCGGCACGGTATCAAAAAAGCTATCCAACTCAATATAAACAATTAACAGACTTATTATACAAAAACCTCTGCAAGGACCAACAACCGGAAAACCTTGAAAAGATAAAGAATAGAATAGAGAAAGTTCAAAAGATGATCGATCAGCTCGACTCAGTACAGCTGTTTCTGAATGTAGAAAAAAACAGCATTGGACTTAAATCGGTTATAACTCCGGTAAATTCGGGTGAATTTTCAAAGAAAATAAAAGAGCTCTGTGAAAGCGGAACGAAAGTAGACTTCAGCAGTCTGAACGAAAAAGAAGAACTTGCTTCCATCAACAAGCTTTCAAAAGTTGCAAAACACTTTCTACAGAGTTTTGACATAAGCACAATGACTTTGGACCAGAACATCTACAATCTGATACATTCTATTAAAGGAAGTCACGGCACTTTGCAATTTGTCGACGACCGAGTGGAAGTCGTCCTAAACTTCTCTCCACTGACCGTAAAACAGCTTTTACCACCACAAATGCGCAAGCCCGACTACAAATCAAGACCCTGAGCACATGACTCAGAGATCAAGCCATTTACCTTTACCCACCATTAATTCATACAGCGGGAATACTTTTACTGTGAATGATGCTGAACAGGACTATGCTAGACCGCGCACTTGAATGGAGCTTTAAAGAAAACAAAGATTCTACCGATGACGCAAAAGATCAGCAAGCCGATACACAAAGAATACATGTCATTCCAGAAAGGATTCGCGCGTTTGAGAATTTCAAAATCGGTGACAAAAATGGTTTCACACGCTCCATTTCCCGTATCAGTACGGGTAATGCTCGAGCCTCTCTTAAACCCGCCATCATGAGAGTACTCGGCTAGATAACCGCGCATTCTTATCTGATCCCCCCAATTCGTAGACATCACTTTATCTGTAATCTCATCGTTGGAAAGAAGCACATGATTATTCGAAACTTCATCGTCATTAAAACCGCGGATAAGCCTGCTGTCACTCCATTGCCAATAAAGCATCCAGCTACCGCTACTGAATGTAATATGTGCATACGAACCACTTTTAGCTGAATTGCCCCAGATTAGCCCGAGGTCGCGCATATTTAAATTATCTTTCCACGCCTTGTGGTAAATATTCCCGAACGAATCGGCATCGTGATACGACACGAGCATACCGTGAATATCATAAGAATAAAGCGGCTTAATTGTATACTCAACACCGCCCTTTTTAATGCGAAATGGAAGCTTGTTAGTCTTTTTCTGAATCGGATACTTATTACATACTGCGGGCAAAAGATCTTCCTTTGGCGGAAGCACTCTTCTCATTTTCCACGAAACTGCCCCAGTTACAAAACTGAGTATTGTCAACACTTTTAAAAACACCTTCGCCGCTTTCCACATATCGACAATCCTTTATATTGTTATGAGAAAGACTATAGCCTGAAAGAAATAAATCGCGAATGATATCGCATTGCGACGACAAACAGAACGCTCGCCTTAAACAAGCTGAAGCTTGTACTCCGACGACACAAACTCCGTGCCAAATGAGATAAATTTTAACTACCGAGCCCCCTAAAATCTGAACGTCCTTAGAAGAGACATCGTAAAATAAAGCCATGAATAACAATTCATAAACCTTGTGCGCAATGTGGAGTATGAAATTCCCACAACCACAAATCGCATTGTTGTAGGAGTTCAAGCTTCAGCTTGTGAAAAGAAAAAGCCCGTGGAAAGCGAATTCACCACGGGCTTTGATAATTAACTTTAAATCTTAGTGCTTATGTCCAGGGTAATATCCGCTTAATGCTTCTATGCTGGCCTTCAAGGCTTCTGCGTATTGTAAGTTGGAATTCTGCTTTGCTTTCATCGCGGCAACAATAACCCGGTGATGCTTCGTTAAACGTGCGACATAATCTTCCTGATTCGGTTTAACCCGTTGTGTCAAAAAGTAGTCACTTATTGTCGAAATTATATTCTCAGCATGTTTTTCTTTATTATTAACCCAGCGCACCAGCTGGTTTTGAGACTGGGCATCGGTTTTACCCGCTAGTTCTGAAATCTTAACTGTAGCTTTAGCAATAGTCCCGGCATCTTCGAGCATTGAAGATACGCGCGCTGAATCCGCATAAATCCCGCACGGCAACTGACAATGAGCCTGTACCGACTGCGGCAGCAGCATACTAATTCCTGTTACGGTAAGCCCCGCTACAACGACCTTTTTGAATATATTCATCATGTCCCCCTTAGTTTTGTCTTGTTTCTCCCGAAAACCAAGTACAGTATAAATAAGATATAACTATATCCAGTTTATCGAGATAGGAACGCTCATCGCTGAGCGTCCCTCTCACACCACCTGGCATACGGGTCCGTACCGCGGCGGTTCGGCTGATCAGGCACGAGATATCCATGGGAATTCCAAGCCGAGTGAATGAAAGGTTTTGTTCGGCAACGCAATGACCACCCATTTAACATTACTCATCCGCCAGTAGCGCTTACGGGCGCACCCGGTGGTAACAGCGTATCGTCTAGAAATCCCACGTTTGAGAAGTTCTCTCACGCGGGTTCGTCGGTTCTTCCACTGTTTCCACATCAACATTCTCAGACGCCGTCTGATCCAGTTGTCGATCCTGCTGAGTGCGGTTTTGGATTCAATAATGTTAAAATAGCCCCACCACCCCTTGAGATATCGCATCAGTTCATCAATGACCCGTTGCAGACTTCTACCGCAGTTGCGACTTGTCAGCTCACGGATCTTATCTTTGAACCGTTTTAGCGATTTCTCGTGGAGACAAATTTTAGGGTTCTTCTTGTTCGTAATGAAACGAATCCCGAGAAACTTACGGTTCCAAGGGCGCCCAACGGCACTCTTATCTTCGTTTACTTTAAGTCGTAGTTTTGTCGTTACGTAGCGTGTTACACTTTTCATTACTCGTTCTCCGGCCACATCGCTTTTGACATATATGACGAAGTCATCAGCGTAGCGGACGAAGTGCAGATTGCGTTTCTCAAGCTCTTTGTCGAGTTCATCCAGTACTATATTTGATAGTAATGGCGATAATGGTCCACCCTGAGGCGTTCCTTCATCGGTTTCAGAGAGCACGCCATCGATCATAACACCGGATTCAAGGAAGGCCCTTATGAGTTTGAGGACACGCTTGTCCTCGACTTTCGTTGCAAGTCGGCTCATAAGGCGGTCGTGATTTACCCTGTCGAAGAACTTTGACAAGTCCATATCAACAGCTACGAAGTAACCTTCTTTGATGTATGATTGAGCTTTATAGATAGCGTCCGCTTGTGAGCGCTTGGGTCTGAAACCATAACTGTGATCAGAAAATGTATGATCCCATATTCTGGTCATAACCTGTGCTATCGCCTGTTGGATAAGGCGGTCGAGAACTGTTGGTATACCGAGCAGTCTTGTTCCGCCGTCGGGTTTATCGATCTCCTTTCTCCTTACCGGAAGAGGAGTGTACGTACCGTCCAGCAGGGCTTTCTCAATCTTGTGCCAGTGTCGTTCGAGGTACTTGGACAGTTTCTTGACGGTCATCCCGTCAATGCCCGGTGCACCTTTATTTGAGATGACGCGTTTAAGCGCTTTCTGCATGTTGTTCAACTCAAGGATAGATTCCAAGAGCCGGATTTCTCCTGTCGGGCTTTCGGAAAGATATGATGCTACAAACATTTCAGAACTGCGGTCGTGGACAATATCGTCCACGAGCCCCAAGTTTAGCTCGGGCTGTTTCTTCAGCTGCAATATGTTCATAAATTATACCTCCTAATAACCACTATCATTTACCAATTAACGTTCCATTCGGAACGGGCACCGTTCGATCCTTCAGTAGATGTGAGCCCATCCTATTTGAGATATTTGTGATCTCGTTCGGGGTACACTGTACCAGTATGTTTAATAACCCTCTACCTACTATGATCTATGCTGACTCCCTTAATGCGTTGGAGAAACTTCACAGCTTCCTCACTCAACAAGTTTGCTATTTTTTTTCTGCGATATTCGTACGTTGTTGTGGTGCAACAACCTCTTTGTAACCTGCAGAAATGTAGGTTACAAAGCCGGGTTCTCTTGGTCATCCGGTACCACCCTGCTCTTCCGGATATATTTGAATAGCATTACTCAT
>JAUVCU010000170.1 GCA_030590715.1 Lentisphaeria bacterium | reverse complement strand
GAAGACTCGTTCACGCGACACATTGTTTCATGTATCGGTGCTGAACTTTGTCCAATCGGTGTTCTTAAATCACCTATCGCAGCTTCTTCAATCGAAGCGGAACTTGATAAACTGTTCGAAGGCGACGCTGTTGTAAAAAGTGAAGTATTCCGCAACCTCGCAGACTCGATCAGCGTTTCAGGCTGCCCAAGCTCATGTGCACGTAACCAATCTTCGGCTCTTGGATTTAACGGATTGAAAAAGAAAATAGACGGTGTTCTTACAGATATCTACCAGGTACATGTTGGTGCTTCTATCTCTGAAAAGAGAGCTCATCAGATTGCTAAAACTGATGCTTCATGGACTATCGTTGCTGATACAATCGGTACGTTCGTTTCTAACTTTGTAGCTAAGTTCCTTGAACAATACAAAGCAGGTAAATGTGCGACTCTAAGAGATTACGCAATCTCTGTACGAGAAGAGTTCTCTATTGAGGACTATGCATGCTAGACATCACTCGTGATGATATAGTGTCGGCAACCCCGAAAGAGGTTGCCGATGTTATTAAAGATAAACATGCATTTATCGCAGGAGCAGGTGGTCTCGGCTCCAATGTCGCTATGTTACTGGTCCGAGCCGGTATTGGAAAAATCACCATTGTCGACTACGACACAATTGACGCGTCGAACATAAATAGGCAGATGTATTTCTTCGACCAGATCGGTGAAGTAAAAGTTGACGCTCTGAAAGTGAATCTGAACAGGATATCCCCATTTACCGAAGTGGAATCTATCGACACCAAACTCACTCCGGATAACTTCGCATCTGTCATCCCGGAAACGGCCGACATTATTTTTGAATGCTTTGACAACCCGGTCTGTAAAGCCGACCTCGTTCGCCACTGCCTGATAAAGAAACCGACAACACCACTTATAGCTGTTTCAGGCATTGCCGGACATGGTTCTTCCGACACAATAACATGTAAAAAAGTAAGTAATTCCTGTTATATGATTGGTGATGAAACAAGCGGCATTGAAGATGGCCTAGGTACTTTATCATCAAGAGTTATGGTTGCATCTGCCATGCAGGCCAACGTGGGAATTAACTTAATCATACAGTAAAGTTTACATACATTATAAACTTTATATTCTTGAATTCTATACTAATTTGTTATACTTTACACACAGTATACAATAGGAATAGCTAAATAGAGGTAAAACAATGAGACTTTCAACAAAGTCTAGGTACAGCTTAAGAATCCTGATCCAACTGGCGAGCGTAGGCGAAAACAAAGCTCCGGTAAAAGGTAGGCTGATTGCCAAACAGCAGGAGATTTCAGAACCATATCTTGAACAAATTATGATACCTCTGAAAGCGGCAGAACTGGTAAAAACAGTCCGCGGCTGTCATGGAGGATATGTTTTAGGAAAATCTCCAGAAGACATAACAACTCTTGATATCATTGAGCTTTTTGAAGGACGAATCGAATTTGACTCAGGTGATGCAGCTAACAAAAAGAAATCGTTTCTGGACGAGTGCCCTACAACGAAAGTATGGGCTGACCTATCAGAAATGCTGAGAGTAGAAGCGAAAAAGATCACACTGGCATCAATACTTGAACAAGTAGTAAGTAAAGTACAGGAATACGTAATATGACAATTTACAACAACATAAGTGAGTTGACAGGCAACACGCCGCTTGTTAAGTTGAACAAAGTTGTTAATGAAAGTGACGCTACCGTCTACGCAAAGCTTGAGTTCTTTAATCCTACATCAAGCATTAAAGACAGAATTGCGGTAAACATGATAGACCAGGCAGAAGAAGATGGACTTCTTAAACCGGGCGGAACGATTATCGAACCTACCAGCGGTAATACCGGTCTAGGGCTGGCAATGGTATCGGCTTCGAGAGGATACAATCTTATCATCACAATGCCTGAAACGATGTCGGTTGAGCGACGAGCAATCATCCAGCACCTTGGAGCTGAAATAGTTCTTACAGACGGCACGAAAGGAATGAAAGGCGCAATTGATAAAGCCAACCAGCTTAAAGCAGGCATTGACGGAGCTTTTATCCCTCAACAATTCGACAACCCCGCGAATCCCGCGGCACATGAAAAATCAACATTCCCTGAGATCTGGAAGGACACAAATGGTGAGGTTGATATTTTTGTGGCAGCTGTTGGTACAGGCGGAACACTTACGGGAGTTGCAAAGCCACTAAAAGAGAAAAAACCGACCGCAAAAATCGTTGCTGTTGAACCTCTGAATTCTGCTGTTATCTCAGGAGAAGGCCCGGGTAAACACGCAATCCAGGGAATCGGAGCTGGTTTTGTCCCAAGTGTTCTTGATACAGAGCTGATCGATGAGATCATTAAAGTGTCGGATGAAGAAGCTCTGGAAACGGCAAAGATACTTGCCTGCGAGGAAGGAATCCTTTGTGGTATCAGTGCAGGAGCAAATGTATTTGCTGCAGCTCAACTAGCCAAGCGCCCTGAAAATGCAGGTAAAAAGATTGTGGTAATTGTACCTGACACAGGTGAACGTTACCTTTCTACGAAACTATTTAACTAAAAAACAATGCTGTACTCGGCTGAAACCTTAACTTTTAAAAGTTAGAGCTAAGCTCTAATACAACCAATAAAGCAATAAGATTTCTACCGCTTGCGGTATAACTATTTTGAAACAGGAGATATTTATAATGTCACAACAAGATGCTACACTAGCACTACACGCTGGATTTAAGAAAGACCCTACTACAAACGCTGTTGCAGTTCCAATCTACCAAACTGCTAGTTACGAATTTGATTCAGCAGAACACGCTGCAAACCTTTTTGCTCTTGCTGAGTTCGGAAACATCTATACTCGCCTGATGAACCCTACTACAGACGTTCTTGAAAAACGTCTTGCTGCACTTGACGGCGGAACGTGCGGACTTGCAACTGCAAGTGGAATGTCTGCAATTTTCCTTGCTGTTACTAACATTGCACAAGCTGGAGACCACATCGTTGCATCGAGCTCTCTTTACGGTGGTACTGAAACTCTTTTCCGTTACACGCTTCCTAAATTCGGAATCGAAGTAACATTCATCGAAGAATTCACTGGTGAAAAAGTTGCTGCTGCAATCAAAGAAAATACAAAACTTGTGTTTGGTGAAACTATTGGTAACCCAAAAGGTGATGTAGCAGACTTCGAAAGTGTTGTTGCTGCAGCTCACGCTGAAAAAATACCAGTTATCGTTGATAACACATTTGCTCCTGTACTTTGTAAGCCTATCAGTTTCGGTGTTGATATCGTTGTTTACTCATGCACAAAATGGATCGGTGGTCACGGAACATCTCTTGGTGGAATGATTATTGACAGTGGTAACTTTGACTGGTCGCAAGGACGTCACCCTGGATTCACTGAGCCGGATATGAGCTATGGTGGAGTTAAATACTGGGATGCTCTTGGTAACGTACCTGGAATGGGTAACATCGCTTTCGTTACAAAAATCCGCGTAGACGGAATGCGTAATATTGGACCAGCTGCGAGCCCAATGAACTCGTTCCAGCTTATCCAGGGTGTTGAAACACTTCCACTACGTATGAAACAACACAATGCCAATGCTGCGAAACTTGCTGACTGGCTTGAAGCTAACGACCTTATTGAGTGGGTTAACTACACTGGTCTTGAGTCTCACGAGTCTCACGAAAAGGGTAAAAAATACCTTAAAGGTGGATTCGGTTCAGTATTCGGATTCGGTGTTAAAGGTGGTGCTGAAGCTGGTAAGAAATTCATCGAAAGCGTTCAAGTTGCAAAACATCTTGCTAACGTTGGTGATGCAAAGACTCTTGTTATCCACCCATGGACAACAACTCATGCACAGCTGACTGACGAAGCTAAAACTCTTGCGGGAATCAACCCTGAGTTTGTTCGCGTATCAGTTGGAATCGAAGACATCGATGATATCATCGCTGACTTCGACCAGGCTCTTAAAGCAAGCCAGGCGTAATAGCTTTTAGAACTTAGTTCATTCAAGGTCCGTCCGCACATTTTGCGGCCGGGCCTTTTTTATTTTCAGCCCTTAATACAAATGACACCTTAAAAAGGTCATTTTTTTGAAACATTCCCATTTCCTCAATAATAACGAACTTGAAGAACCTTCAATTCCGACTAATTTCTCTGTAAATAAAAAATGACTTCGGCTTTGTTGTATTGATCATTTTCATCCGACAAATCCTCTCTTTTTACTAAAGAGTTTTCTACGCGGTACAAACCGGAAATTCTCTTTTCTAAAACGGAAGTCCGACCAGTAAAATGTAAGGTAAAAATTATGATTAATGATATTTTCGAAAAGATAGACAATAAGATCGACCTTGATGCTTCAGAAATGAAAGCGCTTCTGAATATTACCGATCAGGATACAATGCAGCAGCTTTATGATAAAGCTTACGATGTTAAAATTGAAAACGTTGGTAAAGTCGCTTTTTTCCGCGGAATTATTGAATGCAGTAACATCTGCGTAAAAGACTGCTACTACTGCGGAATCAGAAAGAGCAATACGAATCAGGAACGCTTCCTTATGGATGCGGACGAAATCGTAAAAGAAGCTATCTGGGCACACGACAACCAATACGGATCGATCGTAATTCAGTCAGGTGAACGCCAGGACGACGAATTCACCGATATGATCGAAGACGTGCTGCTTCGCATTAAAGAAGCAACAAAAGGCGAGCTTGGAATCACAATTTCCCTTGGAGAACAGACAGAAGAAGTTTACAAGCGCTGGCTTGATGCAGGTGCTCA
>JAUVCU010000040.1 GCA_030590715.1 Lentisphaeria bacterium | reverse complement strand
ATGAATAATGTGTTTTTACTGTCTTCAGATGCGACTGCATTTTTTAGCTTTGCTACACAGTTGGAGCTGGTCTCTATAGCTATTTTTAGAACCTGCTCTAGTAGCTCTGGACTTTCTCCGCATCTCGTTAAGAGTTCACCGGTGTTAATTATTCCCTGAAGAAGGAGCAGCGCCGTTTGTTTTTTTGACTTAACCGGTTCCGTACTTTTCTTTTGGAATTGTCTCAGGTTTTTTATCAGGACTTGTTCTATATCCGGCAGGTTTATTGGTTTTGTAATGTAGTCGTTCATGCCGGAATCAAAACATTTCTCTCTGTCTCCTTGCATAACTAGTGCAGTCATCGCTACAATCGGCGTTGGCGGAACATTATTTTCTCTTTCGTATCTCCGTATGCTTTCGGTCGCTTCAAAACCATTCATTACAGGCATTGAGCAGTCCATTAAGATAAGGTCGTAATTTCGGGTTTTTACCCGAGCAAAACCTTCAAGCCCATTGCACGCAATGTCTACTTTACAGTTATGGCGCTTGAGTACTTCGGAGGCAACGAGCTGATTTACTTTGTTGTCTTCAACGAGAAGTATATTCGATTCGTATAATAGATCGGTATGCGGTAAAGGCTCTTCTGGAGCCGTTATGGTCTGGTCATCAATATTTTTTAGCTCTTTCAATGCGAGCTCAAAACTGAATGTGGATCCTTTTCCTTTTTCACTTTTGACCCATAATTCTCCGCCCATAAGTTCAGTCAGTTGTTTGCAGATGGCAAGTCCGAGGCCGGTCCCTCCGAATTTTCTTGTGGTTGAAGCTTCCGCCTGGGTGAATTTGTCAAAAATGAGTTCGACCTTTTTGGGGTCTATTCCCACTCCGGAATCAGTCACATCAAACAGAATATTTCCAGACGTTGTAGGTGACCGTTTTATAATCAGATCGACCGAGCCTTTTTCGGTGAATTTTATGGCGTTGCTTATAAGATTTGTGATGATTTGTCTTATCCTAATAGAGTCTCCCATTACGTTGAAAACTAAAGACTCTTCAATGGAGTAGCTTAACGAAATTTCTTTTTCTGAGGCTTTTGATTTCATCAGATTTACTGTTTCAGAAGCAATTTTATCCAGATTGAATTTATGAGGTTCAATAATTAGTTTACCAGCTTCAATTTTTGACAGATCTAGAATATCGTTTAAGATCGTAAGTAGTGTATCCCCAGAACTCTGTATTGTATTTACAAAGCTTTTCTGTTGATCCGATAATTCAGTTCCCATCAGTAAAGAACTCATACCCAATATTCCATTCATTGGAGTTCTTATCTCATGGGACATATTAGCCAGAAATTCACTTTTTGTTTTGTTTGCTGTATCAGCAGCATCTTTTGCTTTAGATAGTTCTGACGTTCGTTCCTGTACAAGTTCTTCAAGGTTTTCCTGATGTTTCTCAAGTTCTTGTATAAGTTGCTTTCTCTTTGTTATGTCGAGCCCAACTGCAATGATTGAGTTTTCTGAATTGGAGTTTTTATCCATTTTTGAAAGGGACCAGTTGATCCAGTGCTGATTCTTATCCTTTGAAATGAAACTGAATTCTTTGCTGCACTTTGTATTTGCTTTAAGAGTCTGGGTTACCAGATCTTCTGCTTGTTGTGATTCATCTTCCATGGCGAAAAGGCTTCTAAATGTTTGTCCAATACATTCCGTGGTCGGGTATCCTGTGGCTTTAGAGCAGGCCGGATTGAATCTTTCTATTTCGCCTTTAGAGTTCAGTATTAGTAACAACGCTGGAGTTGTATCGAAAATAGCGATGTTAGAACTCAGTTCTGATACGAGTTGACTTTCCAGTTCATTTATCTCAGTAATGTCCTGTATGAAAATAGAGACTCCGGTTGGATTGTTATTTCCATTGAAAGTAACTTTTTTGTCGACTAGAACATCCCGTTCAACCTGATGGCCGTTTTTTAACCTTACTTCAAATTTGTCATTACTTCCAGGACCGCCCATCAGCGCATTCAGAAATGAATCATTTGAAGTGGCATTAAAGATTTGTGTGGCCTGCTGTCCTATTAAATCTTCTTTGCTGCAGTTCATAAAGTTTGCTAGAGCTTCGTTCGAGGCTTGGCATATATTATCAAGGTCCAAAAAACAGAGCGGGGTAGGAATTGTGTCCATCAATATCTTTAGCAGGCTCAGTGATTTTACCTGCTCTTGAGCCTCAAGCTTTTTTGCAGTTTCTTTGAACAATTCTGCCGTTCTTTTTTCGATTTCAGATTCAAGGTTATGGCGGTAGTTTTTATTTTCCCTGATGAGGTTTGCTTTTTCGATGGCGCGGTTTACAACGAGTTCTACTTCTTCAAGGTTGAGTATTGGTTTTGCTATATAGTCCCAGGCTCCGGTTCTTATTGCTTTTATTACAGATTCGGTCTGATTTAGAGCGGAAACTACAATAAGTGGTGTGTCAGGGAATTCTTCATGCATAACCCGCGTTACTTCAAATCCATCCATTATGGGCATTTTTATATCACATAATACAATGTCGGGCTGTTCGCTTCTGAATACCTCCAGGCCTTCTTTGCCATTCTCAGCTTCGATTACCTTGTACCCATCATCTTCAAAAAATACTCTGAGACAATCTCTGTTTATTTGTTCATCTTCTATTATCAGAAGTTTTAGTTGGTCGTTAAAGCTCATTTTTGACCTTTCAGGCAGAGTGTTATTTGTATTTGGTTTATAAAAAAAGAGAATTCTGTAAAACTTGATTTTACAATAGATTTTTATCATACTGCAAGGCTCCACGATCTTTTTTTGACATAAATATGGGATTTTGATTTTCGGTTAGCGTATGGATAATATTCCAGCTAAATGAACTAGGGGGTTTTGAGCCTGTTCTAATTGCAAAAAAAATATGGTAGTAGACTGGAGGAATAGCTGTAATCCCTTATATTCAAAACATAAATAGCGTGTCAGGAAAAAAATGGGGAAGGCCGTGAGTAATGAATTAGAGGTGATGAGACAGGAGACGCTGATCGTTGATCCTTCAACAGATATTGATATATCTCCTGCCAGAAGAATTCCTACGGGGGATACTGAAACAATAATTAAAGGGGAACAGGATGGAGAGCAGGTTAATTCCATACACTCTTTCTTGTGTGATAATCTAACACGGAAGCCATCTGATAAATATGAGTTCCAAAAGACCGTAGGCCGTGGCGGGATGAAAGCTGTTTTTAAAGTACATGACCGTGATACGGTGAGAAACCTTGCGATGGCTGTGATTGGGGACAGCGAGCGCGCTTCTGATAACGATCTTGCTCGATTTATCAAGGAGGCGAGGATCACAGCCAACCTTGAGCATCCTAACATTGTTCCAATCCACGATATCGGCGTCGATTCCGACGGGGCTCCTTATTTTACGATGAAGCTGATCGAAGGTGATACTCTGGCGGATATACTGAACAGAGTTCGAAAAGGTAATGAGTTTTACAAAAATAAATATAACCTTTCGCAGTTACTGCAGATCTTCCAGAAGGTTTGTAATGCTATAAATTTTGCCCATTCAAAAGGGGTTGTTCATCTTGACCTTAAACCGGGGAATATCGAGGTTGGAGGGTTTGGTGATGTTCTGGTTCTTGATTGGGGACTGGCCAAATATGTCGATGGAGCAGAATCATATGATCATGTTTACAGCGACGATGGGTATGGCGACGAGTCGAGCAGTGAGCATCAGTTGGCAAAAACGATAGATGGGATTATCAAAGGTACTCCGGGGTATATGGCTCCAGAGCAGGCTGCAGGGCTTAATGATCAGAAAGATCATTTGACAGACATCTACTCTCTTGGAGCAATTCTCTACAATATTATTACCTTCGAAAAGCCTATTGTTGGTAAAGATGTTTACGAGATCATAGAGAAGACTATCGATGGAGAGCTGGAAAAGCCGAGTAAACGTAAGCCTGAGATGAATATTCCGAAACCACTTGAAGCTATCACAATGAAAGCGATGTCTGTTGACCGTGAAGACCGCTATCAGAATGTAAGCGAGGTGCTGGCTGACATCGATGCTTTTATTTCCGGTTTTGCCACTGTAGCTGAAAATGCCGGCATTGTGAGACTGCTTCTCTTGTGGAGGAAGAGAAATAAAGCTCTTTCTGTTTTTGCGACAATTGCAATTGTGGTTACGTTCTCTTTTGTCGGTATGTGGGTGACTAATCAGCTTAAACATTATGCAGCCTGGGGACAGGCTAGAGATATTTCTCCGGGGAAAGGTGCAGAGTCACATGATGAGTGGCTTATTCAGAGCGGTAACTGGGTTCAGGAAGATGGCGAGTTTATTGCTGCCAAAGGGGCAGGGGATAGTTTTAAAGTTTTCTATAATAAACCTGTTTACGGCAATATCGCAGTGGAATTCGATGCAATTATCGAGGATGAAAGAAACCTTGAGAAAAGCGGTGATTTAAGCGTGGTGTTTTCCGGTGGTGTTAATTCCAGAGACGGATATTATCTCCAGGTCGGAGGGTTCGGGAACAGTAGTGCTGTAATCCAGCGTGATGGAGAAGTCGTGGCCTCAAAGAAATTCAGTCTTGAAGCCGGAGAAACATATCATATAAGAGCGGAAAAAGATGGTGGCTCGCTGAGACTTTATTGTGATGGAGACCTGCTTGTTTCATGGAGTGATATTTTCTATCGGGAAGGTGGCCATTTTGGATTGTATACGTTTGGTGAAGGAAAGAGGTTTTGGAACATTAAGCTGTATTCAAAAGGAGTTTCTGAACTTGTCTCTCCACTTGATGTCGGAGATGGGCTTTATCGTGAGAGTTGCGCAAGGAATGGTTACAGTAAAACAGAATTTCTGAAACTTGCACGGGATGCTTATTCTCGTGTATACGATAGTCATCATGATAAGGAAACAGGACAGAAAGCTTTGCTGAAAAGGTCATACGTAGATCTGGAACTTGGTAATATCGCTTCTGCGAAAGAAGGTGCGATTGAGCTTTCTAGAGTTAGGAGAAGTCTTGATAATATTTTGCTGGCTGCAGAAATCGCTTTCAGAGAGGCGCGTTATGAGAATGCATATCAAAGATATAACGAAGCTGTCAATGAATATCCGGATGAAAGGGTCGGAACCGTGGGGATGCTGATCACTAAATTGGCGGACCGTGATACAATTCGTAAGATTAATTCAGATCTTCTGAACTCATTCTGGCGCATGTATGCTCAAAATCAGACAAATTCTATTTTGCGCTGCAGCAATAAATTTCTTTCGACGCTGACGTTTTTGGAGGGTACTGATTTTAATATGATCGACTGCAGCCAGAACTTTCTGACGGCGTTGGATGGCATTAAAGAGATGAATCCAGTTCATCTGAATATCTCAGATAATGATATTGAATCATTGGACGTTCTGAAAGGGATGAATATTGAAAGTCTTGAGTGTTATAATAACCCGAGAATATACAGTCTTGAGCCGCTTCGAGGTATGCCTCTGAAGAAACTTGCGATTAACGGATGTCGCTCTATCAGGGATTTGACGCCGCTTCTGAGCTGTGAAAGTCTGGAACGGTTGTGTATTCCTAAGAATGCGAAAGGTATTGAAACTTTGAAGTCGCTGCCTAATCTGAAGTACTTGAGCTACGAATGGGATGATAGAGATAAGAGTGCTGCCGATTTCTGGCGCGAATTTGAGATAAATAAAAATAAATAAGAGAAAGATAAAGTAATAACATGGAATTATTCACACATATACCCGAGCAGTTGGACGAGGTAAGAGAAAGAGTCGCAGCTGCGGCAAAAAAATGCGGTAGAGACCCTGAGTCTGTTAAATTAATCGCGGTAAGTAAAACATTCCCCGGAGAGGCTGTGGAAACTGCTTATGGGGCTGAGCAGAGATTGTTCGGCGAAAACAAAGTTCAGGAGCTGGAGCTCAAGCATGAATCATTGCCTGATGATATTGAATGGCATCTGATCGGTCATCTGCAGAGTAATAAAGTTGTCAAAGCTGTCGCTTATGCCGATTATATTCATGCTGTTGATTCAGAGAAGCTGGTTAAAAGAATAGATCGCCTGGCTGGTGAAGCCGGGACAAAGCCTAGAGTTCTGATTGAGGTCAATGTGTCCGGCGAGGAGTCAAAGTTCGGTTTATCAGGAGGTGAAGAAACGATAGCGGTTGCGGAGGCTGCTGCTCAATGTGAAAATGTCGAATTTGTTGGTCTGATGACTATGGCTCCTTATGGCGCATCTGTAGAAGAGCTGAAAAGTGTGTTTTCAGGGTTGAGGGCATTACGCGATCGGATTCAGGAAAAACTGAAAATAGAACTACCGGAATTATCAATGGGGATGAGCTCTGACTTTGAAATTGCTGTCGAAGAAGGTGCGACATTTGTCCGCGTCGGCACTGCTATTTTCGGTAAACGAGATTATTCAAAATAATTTACATGGCACAGGCTGTAGTGCCGTTAATATTAACTTTATAGGCATTCTTATGTTAAAAGCGTTAAGTAATATCACCATGTTTACTGGTCTGTGCATGTTCTCGTGCGGTTGTTTCTCTATAATGGGTGAAACGGCTCCTGTCGGTTCGATTGTCCTTCCTCCCGAAGTCATTAACTCATATTCTCCTGAAGCAGCTGTTAACCGGGTTATTACCGAAGTTTCAATCAAGAGTATTACCTTGTTTGGCGGTCGGGCGCCACTTGTGAAACTTGAGACGCATGGTAAAGGGGCTTTGGGTGATGTTGTTTATAGAAAACTTGTGGGTTCGAGAACTTTTAAACCATATTTTGAAGGATTGACAGCAGAACCGGAGTTGATCTTTTACAGTCTTCAGGAAGAAAATTCACAATCTAATGAGTGGATCATTAAAATTAAAAGGGCAGATGATAAATCTGTTTTATGGGAATCTCGTATAAAATTAGCGATCAACTGATTTTATTCATTTTTTCTTAAATAGCATTCAGCATTAACCTGAATTAGGCTATTCCGGTTGATAGTTATTCAAAATGAAGTGCTTATGCACTTCTCTTCTCTTGTGGACTCCCCGCGGTAACACTCTTTTGTGAAAATGAGATAAAGAAAAATTATTAAAAAGTGTAAAGCGGCTTGTCAAAAAAACAAAGAGGTGTAATATAAGCGCTGTCGAAGAAATGGCGGCTTAACTCAGTTGGTAGAGTAGCGGAATCATAATCCGTTTGTCACTGGTTCGAGTCCAGTAGCCGCTACCACTTCGCAAAAAAAGTTCAGGCTGACGCTTATGTTAGAAATTTATGCGTCCCCATCGTCTAGAGGCCTAGGACACCTGGTTTTCATCCAGGCAACAGGGGTTCGAATCCCCTTGGGGATGCCATTTTTTTCTTTTTTATAGTTTATGCGTCCCCATCGTCTAGAGGCCTAGGACACCTGGTTTTCATCCAGGCAACAGGGGTTCGAATCCCCTTGGGGATGCCATCTATAAACTATAAAATACTGTTATGTGTCCCCATCGTCTAGAGGCCTAGGACACCTGGTTTTCATCCAGGCAACAGGGGTTCGAATCCCCTTGGGGATGCCATTTTTATATTTGGTTATACCAAGAGTAGATGTTGATCTGCTGTTTTGTGGCGGCTTAACTCAGTTGGTAGAGTAGTGGAATCATAATCCATTTGTCACTGGTTCGAGTCCAGTAGCCGCTACCACTTTTGAAAATTTTATAGGCTTGACGCTTAAGTTAAGATTTTATGCGTCCCCATCGTCTAGAGGCCTAGGACACCTGGTTTTCATCCAGGCAACAGGGGTTCGAATCCCCTTGGGGATGCCACTTTTCAATTTTTCCTTTCTATATTTATACTCCTTATCATTTCATCTTAATCCCTTGACTGTTGATTGATTTTGTCGTGAGTCGCTATGTTCTGTTTTGAAACTATTCCTCATTTTTCAAAAGTATGATAGAATATACTGATGACTAATATTCAAAACGCAATGGAATGTTATGGCTGAATTAGACCTAAACAAGAAGTTTGAGACAGAATTGAGTGTTCAAGATAAAGTTGTGCTTGATCAGAGAAATGAGCTATATGCGATTCGTCTCGTTGCGACAAATAGACAGCTTCATTTAAAGGTCTCTGCAATTCCTTTTAAGGCTAACTCCTTTTTTAATCCAAGTAAAATGCTGGCTGTATTTGCTCGATTGGGCGTTGCTGGTTCTGTTGACAAGGTTGCTCTGGAGAAATTTTGTCAGGATGTTAATGAAGGGGAGGCTGTTGAGGATGTTCTTGTGCTTACAGGTAAACTCCCTGAAGAGGGCGTTGATCAGAAGTTGAAGTTTTTTGCTAAACCAAGTACTGCAGAGCAGCCTTCGGCAGAAGTATTTGATGAACAGCGTGATTATCATAATCTTAATTTATTTGAAAATGTAAAAAAGAACCAGTTGATTGCACAGGTTTTTCCTGCAACGGAAGGTGTATCGGGTAAAACGGTGCTTGGAGAATATGTTGATGCTAAGCAAGGGGCATCTTTCAAAAAACCGGTGCGCCCCGGTGAAAATGTGTTTACGGATGATGCCGGTTATAAATTCTTTGCGGGTATTCCTGGTCGAATTGTTTACGACAGAGGGAAAAGAATAGTTTCTGTTTCTGATCACTATCTTATTAAAGGGAATGTTGACTACACAACAGGTGATGTTGATTTTGTTGGATCAGTAGAAGTTATGGGTGAGGTAACGGATACCTATAATGTAAAATCAGGCAAGTTTATTTCTGTTCGCGGGCATGTTGGAAACTGCCGGATAGAGTGTGAGGGGAATGTTGAGGTTCATGGGATGGATGGGCGGGAGAGAGGTAAGATATATTGTGGAGGTTCTCTGAAGGCTCATTATCTTCATGGTGTTGATGTGGATTGTGAAGGAGACGTTGAGATTCTTGCGGAATGTGTCAACTGTAAGCTCCGTGTTGAAGGTGGTGTTTTTGCTCGAACTGGTGTGATTATTGGCGGGGAGTGTGTTGCGTTGAAGGGCGTTGAAGCAAAAGATTTTGGTTCAGATGCTCATGTCGCAACGCGTGTCGTGGCAGGGGTAAGTTATTCTGTTCAACTTGCAATTAGTGAGTTGCGTGCTGAAATATCAGAATTGAATAAACAGTCGGATGTTATGACAAAAAAACTTGATATATTTGTTATCAATCCTAGGGCGTTGCTGGCTTTAAATGATGCAGGTCGTGAGAATATTAAATTGATGGCTCAGGAGTTGAAGGGAGTGATGGTTCGTAAAGATGCAGCGTCAGAAGAGCTCAAGGCATTGGTTAAAGAGTCTTC
>JAUVCU010000053.1 GCA_030590715.1 Lentisphaeria bacterium | reverse complement strand
AGATATTGCTCCTATTAATAAAGGGCATATCCTGGTTATTCCAAAAGAGCACCACGCTGGAAGTTCTACTATTTCGGAAGAAGTTATGGGAAGAATGTTCTTTATAGGTTCAAAGCTTGGAGTTGCTGGTCGTCGTGCTACAGATGTGGAAGGATTTAACCTCCATATGGCTGACGGTTCATGTGCAGGCCAAGTTGTTATGCATGCTCACCTTCACGTAATCCCACGTGGTGCTGAGGATGGTTTCCACTGGAACTGGCGTCAGCTTGGCTATGAAAATGAAGAAGAACGCGAGACTTTGGCTGAAAAAATAATCGCTAAAATTAAGCTTTAACAAAAATAAATTATTGTTAATAACATATATAAAAGGTACAAAAAATGACAAAAGAAATTACAACAGAAGTCGAAAAAGTAAGCTACGCTCTAGGAATGGATGTAGCATTCTCTTTCAAAAACCTACCAGCAGAAATCTGCTCAGAGTCTCTAATTCAGGGAATGAAAGATATCTTCGCTGACGCGAAGCCAGTACTAAGCGAAAGCGAATTCGCAACTGAAATGCAGCAGTTCCAAATGCAAATGCAGGAGAAGCGTACTGAAATGCAAGAACAAGCTTCATCAGCAAATGTAGAAGCTGGTAAAGCTTTTCTTGAAGAGAACAAAACTCGTGAAGGAATTGTTGTTACTGAATCAGGTCTTCAATACGAAGTTCTTGTTGAAGGTGACGGAGAGCTGCCAACTGCAGATAGCACTGTGACTGTTCACTATACTGGAACACTTATCGACGGTACTGTTTTTGACAGCTCTGTTCAACGTGGTGAGCCTGCTACATTCCCTGTAGCTGGTGTTATCGCTGGTTGGACTGAAGCTCTTCAGCTTATGGCTGTTGGAAGTAAATTCCAATTGACTATACCATCTGGTCTTGCATACGGAGAGCGTGGCGCTGGTGCTCAAATCGGTCCTCACAGCACTCTTGTATTCGAAGTAGAGCTACTGTCTGTTAACTAATTTTTAGTTGCAGTTTCAGATATAGATTTCCCTGTCTATCGGGGAAATCTATTTTTTTATACACATTCCATAACTAAGGTTATTTTATGACATTGACTGGAAAACAAAAACGATACCTGCGTTCACTTGGTAACAGACTTTCTGTTTGTGCTACTGTCGGGCGTAGCGGTATCAATGACAACAATATTGCTGAAATCAAAGACGCATTTTTGGCCGACGAGCTGGTTAAAGTTAAGCTTATCAAAAACGAAGAAGTAGATCGCAAAGAGCTTGCTCGAGATGTTGCAGCAAAAGCCGGAGCTGAACTTGTTCAGGTTCTTGGACAAAGCATGCTTCTTTATAAGCAGGATGAAGAAAATCCTAGTATCAAGCTTCCTTAGGTTATTCCTTTTAGTTGTTGAGTATGGATGATCGTTTAAGGTTGTACAATTAAACTAAATCCATATTTAACAATTCATTTTATATGACAGATACAATGCGGAAAATAATTCACGTAGACATGGATGCATTTTTTGCTTCCGTTGAACAAAGGGATAACCCTGAGTTGATCGGAAAGCCTGTCGTGGTTGGCGGCATCCCTAATAGCCGTGGTGTCGTGTGTACCTGCTCCTACGAAGCCCGCAAGTTCGGGATTCATTCAGCAATGCCCTGCAGTCAGGCTTACAGGCTGTGCCCTCAAGCGATCTTTGTTCCTGTCAGAATGAACGTTTACAAAGAAGCTTCTGCTGTTATAAGAAAGATATTCTACGAATTCACCGACCTTGTTGAGCCCTTGTCTCTTGATGAGGCATTTCTCGATGTTACTCTCAATAAGCAGGGGATTCCTTCCGCTACCATTATTGCGCAGCAGATTTTACAAAAGATACAGGAAGCTACGCATTTGACTGCATCTGCCGGTGTTTCGTTTAATAAGTTTCTCGCAAAGTGTGCTTCGGACTACAGAAAACCAAATGGCCTTACCGTAATTGTTCCCGGCGATGAAATTGCCTTTCTTGATAACTTGTCTATCCGTAAATTTTTCGGAGTAGGGAAGGTGACAGAGAAGAAGATGATCGCGATGGGGATTGAGTCTGGTTGTGACCTAAGGAAGTACGATAAAGTTGCTCTCGTTCAAGCTTTCGGCAATTCCGGCAGTTATTTTTATGATATTGCACGGGGAGTTGACAATAGGCCGGTAAGGATCGATAGAACCAGAAAGTCAATTGGCCGTGAAACTACTATGAAAGAAGATATTCTCGATTCTGTATACCTTATGGAGGTTCTGAGAAGGCTTGCAGCGGAAGTGGTCAATACTTGTATCAAGCAGAATAAGAAAGGTTATTCGGTGACGCTGAAGGTCAAGTATTCTGATTTTAAAAGTATTACCCGGTCAAAGCTTGTTGAACGTCCGGTCCGCGAAACCAAAGATATTGTCGATGCGGTGAAAGAATTGATTGTGAAAACGGAAGTTGGGGAACGCCCGGTCAGGCTTGTTGGTGTTTCTGTTTCAAGATTTGATGAAGAAGATCTCAATATCGGACCAGTTCAGTTAACCTTTGATTTTTAGGCACAAAAAAACCTCCATTTCAAAATGAAAGGAGGTTTTTAATACTGTATGGGAACGAATTATACTGTCGCAAGATCCCAAGTAGCTTTTCCAACAAAAGCAGTAAGATTGCGTCCATCGTCAGTCTTTGCTTTGAACGCGTAGCGCTCTTTTCCTGACTCGCCGTAAGTTACTTTTTCCGTTACTTCAGCATCTACTTTTTTCTTCTCTTTTACGTCGTAGAATGAGTGTTTCATTGATCCGTTCCCTTAGTTAGTTTAGTTAGGATTGTATTTACCAATTTATTTGTATTTTAGCTCAAAATAGAATGATCGAAAGTGAATTTTGTTAACCCCCTTTTAACCTGTTTTCCCCCTTGCAGGTTTCTTGCTTAAATCTCAAACAATAAATAACATATAAATCTCTATTATTGATTATTCCAATCTCGTTTGAGATTTTTTCGTAAAAAGTGCTGAAATCTGTGTAAAAAAGGCTGTTTTACTTCATTTTTCGCTATTTGAACAGGAAATTCTTTTTATAAAAGTCGTAACCCCATCCCGAGACAGTATCAATATCGTCAAAAATAATTGGCGTGCATTCGTCTTTTGTGACCGATCCATCGAACCATTTATTGTCCGTGTGATAGAACCAGATATTAGACTGGTGGTAAATTTCTTCTTTAAGCGGCTCGCCCATTAGATCGAGAACTTCAGACTTTGACATTCCAATCTGAAGCTGGTTTAAGTTCTCTGCACTTTGCGGGATAGAAGTGCATGATGTGAAAAGGCCCACAGCGGCAAGTGTTAAAAATGAATAAATCTTTTTCATGAATCTCGTCTTTGGTTGACTGTTATTATTAAATTAATTTATGACTAATCTATGGCAATGGAAGGGTAATGCAATTTTAAGTTGCCGTTAATAGCCTTGGCTTTAATAGTATCAAAATTCATCTCTTCCGGCAGTTCTATTTCTATATTAAGTTTAGTGCCTGTCACCGGATGCGGAAATGCTAAATGGTAGGCGTGAAGAGCCTGGTGGTTTATTATCAGCTTTTGCCAGTCAACGTCAGAGATCGCATTCTGTGGAAGACGAAGATAAATAGTGTCATCCAATCCGTAGAGTTTATCACCAACCAACGGAAAGCCCAAAGAGAATAGTGTTGCGCGTATCTGATGGAATCGCCCGGTTTTGAGCGTGCATTCAACAATGCTTATCTCATCACTCGACCTGACCGGCTTGAAAATCGTTTCTGCATATTCGGCTCTTTCCATATTCTTCGCCTTGCTGCCCTGGATGAATTTTCGTTTTTTCCTTACTTCGCTTTCCTCATCATTTACAAGGTAGCCTTTCGCGTGGAAGTTCTTGGTGAAACTTCCATACACAAATGCATAGTACTTCTTTTCTACCTTATCTTCCTCTATAAACCTGCAGCACTTGGCGGCTGCCGATTTATTTTTCGCGACTATCATTAATCCTGATGTTTCACGGTCCAGCCTGTTTACTATAAATATATCTCCATAGATCGCTTTCATGTGGTGCCACAGAGTATTTTTGAAAAAGGGTCCCGCAGGATGAACCGGAAGATCTCCGCACTTATTTACAATCAACAGGTCGTCGTCTTCGTATTCAATACTATAAGTGAAATCGACCGCTGGTTCCGGCCTCGTGGAAATAAGTGATATTATGTCGCCCGATTTAAGCTTTCTTGAGTTTTTTGTCTTTTTCCCATTAAGCAGCATCAGGCCTTCTCTGATCATATTCTGCCACTGATTTCGCGACCGGTACTTAAAACGTTCTGTCAGGCAGTTATCTAATCTCTTCCCGGCGTCGTTGTGATCTATCTCTTTTGAGATCGTTCTTTCGTCCATATTGCTCATATTGTAAATTTATGGCTGTTGTTTTTTAGCCATTTTTCTTTTGATTTGTAGTCTGACATCATTTCTTCGACTCTGAGCCAGAATTGTTTTGAGTGGTTCATTTCATTAATGTGTGCAAGTTCGTGAATGATTACGTAGTCAATAATATCTTTCGGAAGCTGGATCATTCTCCACGCCAGGTTTATGTTTCGGTTGCTCGAACATGAGCCCCAGCGACGTCTGGCACTGCTTATCTTGACCTGATTGATTTTTACCCCGTGTGATTGGGATAATTCCATCGTCCTTTTGATAAGGTATATCTTTGCCTGAAATTTATACCAGTGAACCATTAGCTCCTGTT
This sequence comes from Lentisphaeria bacterium, assembly GCA_030590715.1. GTDB lineage: Bacteria > Verrucomicrobiota > Lentisphaeria > Victivallales > JAUVCU01 > JAUVCU01. The sequence continues at coordinate 3,503 of JAUVCU010000053.1, read as the reverse complement.
TGAACGGCAAAAGGTCAGACTGGATTATGAATCGGTCCTGAAAATCAATTTGCTTTTCCGCAGAGTTTGAAGCTTCTACCGGGTATTCCTTGCCCATATAGTAGAAAGTATCTTTTTTCGTATCTACTTTTTCGGCATGATAATCTTGAAGAAGCTTTTGCTTTGTCAGGATCCAATTTCTTTTCTTTTCAATGACTTGAGCTATTCTGGATGCGGAAACCCTGTGCGGAGCTCTTATTATCAGCTTCCCGCCGGCTCTTACTTCAAGCCCTATGCTCTTTCTGTTCGTCCTGATTATTTCCGATATTTCAATTGGATCCATTTCTCTCTTCTCAACTGTTGCCGTTATTGAAGCTGTATAATACTTATTTATCGCAATCTTTAAAGCCTCAGCTTTGCTTCTTTTTAACTGCTTGCCTCTTTTCCTTGTAATATCACGGGTCAGAATTAAGTTGGATTTATGATTTAAAGGGGAATGTGCATTTTAACTATTCAATTTTGAGAAAAATTCTATGAAAAGAAAAGAACTACAAGATGTAACAGAAGCGGTCCGCAAAAACTATGAGTATGCCTGTGGTGTTTTTGCGAAAGGGGATTCTGATTACGCTATTCTTTTGCTGCGAAATATATTGAAACAGGAAATCGGTTTTGTCGAGGCGCGAGCATTGCTTCGAAAGGCAGAACAGAGCAAGCTCTTAGGTGTTGGATCTGTAGCAAAAGTTATTAATGATATAAAGGTCGGTCTGAAGGTTTTCAGCGGTAAGTCTAAACTTTCAAAGGAGCCTTACAGTGTGATTGATATCGCTGAAGATGCTCTGGTACTAAATGTTAAAAACTTTTCCGCATTAAAACTGCTTTCGGATGCAGCTAAAAACGTCGGTTATTATTGTGTTGCGATCGAAACCATGGAACTGGCACGTGATTTTTATCCTGCAGATGTAGATATTCTCAAGGAGCTTGTTTCTCTTTATAAACTTGATAATGACGGAGAGAAAGCTTACGAACTGCAAAGTGCAGTTGTAGCGTTTAATCCGGACGACCTGCAGGCTCAGGCTGAGTTGCGTACTACAGCTGCTTTGGCTAGTCTCGAGAAAAAGAGAAATAAGACGAAGGAAATGGCTGAACTATCGAGAGAAGTTACTTCTATATCTTTTACCAATTTGGGAGATAAAGTTATCCGTAGCGAGGTTGATGTGAGCAATGCGATTTCTGAATATGAGCAAAGTGTTGCTGGCGGAAGCGAGTCGGTTGACGTTCGTCGAGAACTTGGACGCCTGTATCAGCTGTCTAACCAGCATGATAAAGCTATTGCCGCATATGAGTGGGTTGTTGAAAAAATGGGTGCTCTCGATCCTGAGATTGATAAATGCATTGAAAAATCTCACGAATTCAAATTCGATGCTGAGATTGCTGATTTGAGAGAAAGTGGCGGGTCAGAAGAAGCAATTTCGGAATTTGAGTCAAGAAGACAAATGTATAAACTGGATCTGGCGAAGAAGCGGGTCGATTCATACCCTAACGATACTCAGTTGAGATATGATCTAGCCTGTCTGTATTGGAACGAAGGTTCTGTTGATGAAGCTCTTGCTCAATTTCAGATTGCCCGCAAGAATCCTCAGCGCAGACTTTCTTCTTCTGTTTACATTGGAATGTGTTTTGCTGCTAAGTCACAGTTTGATATGGCTATCGAACAAATTGAAGCTGCCGTGTCAGAAATGCACTCTCCTAATAAAGAGAAACTAAATGCTCTTTATCAGCTTGCTGATGCTTACGATATGGTGGGCAATTCCACACGAGCATTGGAGTGTTATAAAAAAATATATCAGGCCGATGTTACTTTCCTGGATGTTGAACAAAAGATCCAGAAACATTATTAGAACCGATAACATATATTAGTTTATTGTTGTTAGATCTTCTTTTTAAAAAAAAAGTGCTTACTTAAGTGTTAAAATAGTCCATCCACGGTTTTCTGTTTATGAGAATGGTGGGTTCTTTCTTTTATTAAATATTGGTACTTTTTAGAGTTAAAGAAATCGTAATCGGCAAGGAAACTGTGGTTCAAAATTTTTATGTACCTTACAGCATGAGGTGCAGAGCCTCTAAAGGGTCAAGAGTTTCGACTAAGGGTGTTCGAAATGGATTCATCAATAAATGTCTGGAATATAACTACACATTTAATGAAAATGGTTCGTTCACCATCACCACTGGGGCTGGTGTCGACCTGCCTGCAAATGCCGAAGTATCGCTGCAAGTGAAATCGGCAAATGAATTGAATCTTAAGTTTGTGATCATAGATCTTAAAGGGGATACATTTGAATCGCCTGTTATTAAGGTTAAAGAAAGTTCTGAGTGGACTAAGTTTGCCGCACAGCTTGATGCTTTTAAAAAAGCTGGTTTTTCAAACCGACCACAGGGATATTCAGATCGTTATTTCATCAGAAAAAGCCGGCAGTGGAAAAGTAACATTGGATACACTCGTTCTAAAAGGTTTAAAGTAATTCATATATTCGGGCATTTTAGCTCTTTAAAGTGCCTTGACCTTGCTAATGATACTTGAATAGTGTCACATCCTTTTCTCAATCTACGATTTTCTGCTTAAAACTTAGGTTTTCCTAACTGGAAAGAGTTGATATTTAGTTGTAAAAGTGGCAGTTTTTTACTTGATTAATGATGGTGTTGGAAATATAATCACTGCTGTCTTGAAAAAGGCTTTTTTTACAACTTAAACCAAAAAATGGAGATTAATAAAATGGCTTATGTAATCAACCCGGATGAGTGCATCAACTGTGCTGCATGTGAAACTGAGTGTCCTGTAGACTGTATTTCAGAAGGTGACGGAGTTCGCGTAATCAAAGCTGAAGACTGCATCGACTGTGCTGCTTGTGCTGGTGTTTGTCCAGTAGACTGCATCTCTGCTGAGTAGTAATTACTCTGATAAAAGATCATTCATTAATTTGAATGATCTTTTTTTTTGCCCAATCATTATTCATATCTGCTTTCTTATTTTACATCACTTCGGGTTTTATCTCTAAAATTCCTGTTATTATCATGACTTCATAATTCCGAAATTTATTTCACATTTCTGCTTATAGATCTTTTCCAAAATATGCCACTTTTGTGCGAAATTATAAATAAGACAAAAAAAGTCTGATTTAATAATTGTGCACAATTGAAAATGTAAAGGAGAGGATGATATTTCACTTATAGATAAAGAAGACAAAAAAAGTCTTATATAAAATCTAAACAGAAAGAACACTATGATAAAAGTAAATAGAAAGATAGAATACGCACTGATAGCTCTGAAGTACATGGAGAACAAAGAGAAGGATTCTTTGACTTCAGTAAAAGAGATCTGCGATTTATACAATATTCCATTTGATGTGATGTCGAAGGTAATGCAGAAACTTACATCGAAAGGGATTTTGAAATCGGAGAAGGGAGCGCACGGCGGGTATTACATAAACTGTGATCTTATGACGGTGAGTATGCTGAAGCTTTACGAG
>JAUVCU010000224.1 GCA_030590715.1 Lentisphaeria bacterium | reverse complement strand
AAAAAATCTGTATGTGGTAGTTATTCCAAATAAAAACGATTCCGCAATCGAAGATTTATTTGAGCCTGCAGTTCTCGAAATTAAAATTGATGGAAAGAGTTTTAATTCTACTAACAAAAAAATTGATAAAAGCAAAGAGTTTGGGAAAGTGGTATTTGCTCAAAAAGTAGTTAAGCAAAACAAAGATAGAATTAATTTTGATGGTTTTAGAGAGGTCTTTGATAAAATCAAAATCGTGGAGACTCATTTCAAAAGAGGTTTTCCAGTTCGGTAATAAGCTGATTTATTTTTCAAAATAAAATTACTGAATTTTCTGACTAATTTAATCAAACTTCGTCCAACCGGGCAAATGGTGACGAGGTAAAATCGAACCATTTTTATAAAATGTTTATTATAAGTCACTAGCAACGACTCCATGGATTAAAAACACCCATAATTTACAGGTGTGCATCAATTTTATTTTTTGGAAACAACATTCATGCCCCGGTTGGACCAGGTATGGAACTGGAGACAGCTTCGAGTAAAGATGAAGAAAACAAACGCATGCAGAGAACTGTTCTCACTAATTAAAAAGAGAAAGACTGTGTCCTGTCAAAAAAGAACACAGCATTAGGACTAAAGACTAATTTGAGAACTGACCTTTAATTTGATCGATCTGATCAGAAGAAACACCGGCACTTTCAGCCATTTCAGAGAAAGCATCAGGGTTCTGCATGAACATCATCATCAGTTGCTGGATCATTTCCGGAGAAAGGTATTCCTGAATAGCAGCCATTGCCGCCATCGGGTTGTCTTTAGCATTCGCCATTATCTCTTCAAGTTTATCCGCGGGAATATTCATATTCTTCAACATCTCTAACATAGTAAATCCTCTCTAATTAAGTTTTATAATGCCTATAACTTTGCTTAGTCTTGAATCATGTCAAGTATGCTAATAACACAAACCGATTATGTGCTGTCACCACTTCATTGTGTTAACTTGAATTTTGAGTTTTAGAGCCGATTTTATAGCGAAATTATAAAAATAAAATTAACTAAGAGAATTAATAGAGACTTATGGAAAAGCCACCGGAAGTAACAATTATTCTAGATCGCTTAAGAAGTGCTCATAATACAGGTAACATTTTTAGAATTGCAGAAGCTGTGGGAGCAAAAGAGATTATTGCTTGTGGATACACGCCTTATCCGCCACACCCGAAACTGGCAAAAACTGCAATGCAGACAGATGAAATGGTACCCTGCAGACATTTTGAGACATCACTTGAAGCGGTAAAAGCTCTGCGTGAAGAAGGAGTCAAACAAGTTCTTGCTGTTGAAACAGAAGACGATGCCGTTTCTGCCTGGGATATGGAGTACGAATTCCCCCTCGCGATCATACTCGGCAATGAAGCCCTTGGAATTAATCCGGACACAATCAAAGAGTGTGATGGCGCTGTTAATCTTCCAATGTTCGGTGTCAAAAAATCTATTAATGTCGGCAACTGTGCATCGACAGTTATGTACTCTATAATTAAGTACGCAGAAGACTTAGAAAAAAAATAAAGGCACAGCCATGAAAATCTGTTTTTACGGAAGATATCTGGAAGAAATCATTCCATTTTTCCAAAAGCATCATTATGTGTGCTGCAGTGATAATCCTGATCTTGTCGTGACACACGGCGGTGACGGAACGCTTCTGGAAGCTGAACACAAATATCCGGGAGTCCCTAAATTTCCCATACGAGATCAGCGCAGCGCAAAACTCTGCGACATTCACCAATATGAAAAACAGATCGAAATGTTTCTTAACGATGAACTTAAAAAGACATCACTAATCAAACTTTCCGGAGAATGCAACGGGCAGAAGATTATTGGTATGAATGACATTTTTCTTCACAATGTTGACCGCGGTAGCGCGATCAGATATCAGGTCCTCATTGACGACGAACTTTACGCGACCGATGTTGTCGCCGATGGAGTAGGAGTTTCGACCGTTCACGGGAGTACGGCATATTACAGAAGTATCACTCACAGTACATTCCGAGTTGGAATAGGCCTGGCTTTCAGTAATACAACTGAAGTAACTAATCATATTGTCCTTCCTGAAGAATCAATTATTAAAATTCAGGTAACACGTGGTCCAGGAATTGTGTTGGCAGACAATAGCCCGGATAGAATCAAAGTAAGTGAAGGTGATGAGCTGATTATCAGAAAGTCTCCAGAAACAGCAAATATTGTCGGGTTGGACAAATTCATGTGCCTCGACTGCAGAAAGCTACGCTATTCGCGCAAGCACAAATTCAATCAGCAAAGCCTTTATAAGGATCCGATTCTATGAAGTTCCTGATCTCAGCCGGCCCGACTAAAGAAAGGATCGATCCTGTACGATTTATATCGAACCATTCATCAGGGAAGATGGGTTACGCACTTGCCAGTGCCGCATTAAAAATGGGTCACGAAGTAATCCTTGTTTCAGGTCCGGTAAATATTATTCCTCCCAAAGAAGCCAATACCATAAATATTGAAAGCGCTGCCGAAATGGCTGATGCTATGAAATCCAATTTCAATGATGCCGATATAACTATTTCCTGTGCAGCAGTTGCTGATTATCGTCCAGTAATAACTCATCAGTCCAAAATGAAAAAAGGTGATGAAAATTTGGTACTGGAGCTTGAGAGAACCGAGGACATTTTAGCGAGACTTGGGAAAATGAAAGTTGAAAATCAATTACTGGTTGGCTTCGCAGCCGAGACAAACGACCTGATAGCCAATGCCAAAGGGAAACTCGAACGCAAAAATCTTGATTGGATAGTGGCTAATAAAATTGGAGAAGCCGGGACAGGATTTGCTGCGGATCAAAATGAAGTTACTCTGATTTCTAAAAACGGTAAAATGATAAAGCTTCCACTGGAAGATAAATCAACACTTGCCGAAAAAATCATCAGTCAAATTCTGACGTAGCTCAATATTTATCCCGTTTTGCACAAGCTTGTGTATTTCATATTATTTCGACTTATTATCTGAAAGTTGGCACTCCTGATGCTATTTACTTTATTAGAGTTTGAGGAGCTGTAAAAGGAGTACTGATCATGACTAATTACTTTAACAGACAACTGAAGTTCATATATCTCTACGCAAAACACTTACACATCGATGATGAAAAAGCAGCGTGGCTTTGGGTCACAACAGGGCTTGCAGCACATTATGCAGAAATATTATGGCTAGACGATAATGATCCTCTATTTTTTTGTAACTATTACAACAGTCTGAAACTTCAAAATATTTAACGAGTTTCAGATTTCAACAGAATTAACCTTTCCAGCCCCCATCTAAATATCTCCCCGAGATTGAATAATTCCATATTCCAACAATATTACGCGGCTTGTCTTAAAAGAAGACAAATAGTGCTAATTCTATGATTTACAGAAACTAAGCACGATTCAACTTTCACAAAAAAGAATACATAACATATAAACAAGGAAAAGATTTTGAGTACTAATCCATCAGAGACACACACGAATATGACCAAGCAGGTAAAGAACAAAGGCGTTCAGCTGGTTGTACCAAAGCAAAGAAACATAAAAAATGACATACTTGCTGGTCTTACAGCAGTTCTTACACTTATCCCTGAAGCAGTAGCATTCACATTTGTTGCCGGTATCGACCCTATGATGGGACTTTACGGATCATTCTTCATCGGGATTATCACGGCTGTATTCGGCGGACGTCCAGCAATGATTTCTGGAGCAGCTGGTTCAATGGCTGTTGTTACGACTGCATTTATTATTATGTTCGGTCTGGAATACCTGCTTGCTGCGGTAATCGTTACCGGAATTCTCCAGGTGCTGTTTGGAGCATTCAAAATGGGCAAATTCATCAGGCTTCTCCCTCATCCCGTTATGCTCGGGTTTGTTAATGGTCTGGCAATTGTTATCGGTATGGCCCAGTTCGGTCAATTCAAAGAGAACACGCGTGTTGTTTACGACTCAGCTCACGACATGTTTACGTATGCCGGCGACTGGATGGCTTTGACTAGCCCTGAAATGATAACGATGATGGTTCTAATCGTGCTTACAATGGCTATCGTTCACTTCCTTCCTAAACTGACAAAAGCTATC
>JAUVCU010000210.1 GCA_030590715.1 Lentisphaeria bacterium | reverse complement strand
ACTCAAGTAGACTTTGTCCATAAGTCCAAGTAAAGCATTTACCAAAATAAAGTAGGATTATTAGATCTTCTAAATAGACTGATAATCAAAGAATTGGTAATATTAGTATTTATTAAATTAGTTAAAACTAAGGTATCTTTATGGAAAATTCGGCAGGTTACTCAGAGATTTTAAACGAACACGGAACTCTTATCGCTTTTTTTGCAATTGCATTGTTACTATTAATATTTGCCCTCATCAGTTCTTCAAAAAACAAAAGAAAAGAGAGCCTAGAAAGTGAGAACCCAACCCCCTGCGAAAAAGAAAAGCTTAAAGAAGCTGTTGCCAACCTGAACTCATACTACCCTATTACGAAAGGGTCACCTCACCAGGAACTTATGCGCTACTATATGCTTCTTACACTTGTTAAAAGACTGAAAAAAGTTTGAAGAGAGCCACGTATCTATGGACTTTGATAAACTCACGAAGCTTTGTCAATTCTACAGCCTTGTAAATGATTACGTAGTTGAGATGAAAGAAGCAGGAATTAAACTGCCGGACTTCTCAAGTGCGGATACTATCGTTGAAGTTTACAACAACTGCAATGTAAACTATAAAGCGCCAAAAGGAGCTCCGATCACTCCTAGTGACAAAACAATGAATGCAACTATTACCGGAATCGAGCCGATAAAAGATCTCGCAAAAAATCAAAACAAAAGAACGAATATAGACACGTTAATAAGTATTGAGAGAATACCGAAATATCAAATGTAAGTTTACAACAGCTTTATATCAGGCCACCTATCTACAATACGTAGACAGGTGGCCTGTTTTTTTTATGCTACTTATGAGTTATCATTGATAAATAACACTATCTTATATTTGTGATAACTACCTAGAAATAAAAAAGTAACTCAAATATGGAAATACAAAATACAGAGTTTCTAACAATTTCAGTCTGGTTAGCTCAGTTTATAACCCTTATCCATATCCTTCTCAAGAAGAGTTCAGAACCGACAAGTGCCGTGCTTTGGATCTTTGTCATTTTTTCCCTGGACGCATTCGGAATAATCATCTATATACTATTTGGGATAAACAGGCTTCAGACGACAGGTTTGAAAGTAGAACTTTCAAATAAATTAATCAATTCAGAAAAAGCCACACCGGCATCAAAAGGCATGAAGAACTACCTTAAGAACCAAATTGACTTTGCCGTTACGGACTACAATAATGATCCGAAACACTACCACAGCGCGCTTGACCGAATATTTTTAGACAAACCATTACTTTCCGGAAATAGAGTTACGCTGCTAGAAGACGGTGACACCGTATATCCGGAGATGCTAAAGTGCATCAAAAGCGCGAAAAGCAGCATCCACCTGCAATCATATATCATCATGAATGACAAACTCGGACGCAAACTGCTCAACGCATTGGAGCTAAAAGCAAAAGAAGGAGTCGATGTAAAAGTACTGTATGATAGCTTTGGAAGCTATAAAGCAGTGTGGTCCTCATTTTTCAGTAAATACAAAAACATCAATCTACCGCATCAAACCCGCGCATTTATAAAATCCACACTTTTCTCTCCATGGAGAATACAACTGAGGAACCACAGAAAACTGTTAGTGGTCGACGGTAAAAAAGCCTTTATTGGCGGAATGAACATAACGGAGGAAAACAAAAAGAAGGTCGTCAAAAAATCAAAATACGTACACGATATACACTGCACTATAGAAGGCCCGTCTGTAGCGGAACTGCAATTTTCATTCCTGCGGGACTGGTACTACACAACAACTTCAGACCCTGCCGTACTGTTTACGAATAAAAACTTCCCCGTTTTAAGCAAATGTGGAGAATCATCAATACGGGTAATCGATAGCGGACCGGGACAATGCTTCGAGGCCTCTTTTAAAAACTTGACCGCCGCAATCAGTACAGCCAGGAAGTTCGTATGGATCATGACTCCGTATTTCATCCCAGACAAGGCATTCGTAGAAATACTCAAACTAGCAGTAGCACGCGACATTGAAATAAGATTACTAATCCCGTCAACTATTGATCACTGGTATGTACGAGCAGCATCAAAAAGCTACTATAGAGACCTGCTTGAATCAGGAATAAAAATATTTGAAAAACGCGGTGACTTCATGCATTCAAAAGCTGTTTTGATTGATGAGGAAATTGTAAGCATGGGGTCAAGCAATTGTGACAATAGAAGTTTCCGGCTCAATTATGAACTTGATTTCGTGGTGTCAGGAGATGGATTTCCCAATACACTGTACAAATACTTTCTAACAGAGTTTAATAATTCAGACGAGGTAACCCTGGCTATGGAAGCCAATAAAAATATATTTTCAACTCTTAAAGAGAACATGTGCTCTCTACTCAGTTCTGTACTTTGAAAAAATGTCTCAGAACTAATGTTTACCTAAGTTAATCTAATCTTCTAATTCAGCCCACTCAAGTTCTTCAGTATCGACGTGATTTTCATTCCAGATATTTGAGTGCCATTCCGGCATAGTACCACACGACGGGCATCGCCCACCATTTGTAGTTATCTCATCCGGCAGAATTCGAGTTTGACAGCATTGACAATACATGACAGTCCTCCATTCATGATTGTTATTAACTCTTTAAACATTTTAAAAGAACATGGCATTAGCCACAACGCTGGTATAATAAGATGACTTTCTTCATTTTCAATAGCTCTAATGTTTTTATAACAAAAACACCGAATGCAAAATGCTTAGTTTCTGTTAGTTACAAGTATCACGAAGTTCATAACTAACAGAGAAGAGCATACTCTAGGTAATTACTTGAGATCTCCATTCAGAAATAGCTTGACTGCGTCATTTATATCATCAGCGATATTTACAGAAGTGGTATCATTATTTTCGATTTGCGACGCACCATGACCAGTCCTGACCAGTATTCCAGCTTTACAGCCGGCATTGAAGGCTGTCTGTACATCTGAGAGCTTATCGCCCACAACAAAAGAGGACGACAGGTCTATGTCAAAATCCTTAACAGCCTGCTCAATCATCCCAATTTCAGGCTTACGGCAATGACACTTAATAGAGTATTCATCGATTACTCCCTCGGGGTGATGCGGGCAGTAATAGTACTGATCTATGCTTGCCTTAGATTTAGCCAATATCTCATCAATCTTAGCATGTACCAAATCGATGCTGGACTCGGGATAATACCCTCTTGCGACTCCTGCCTGGTTCGTTATCACAATAACAAGATAGCCCAACGCATTTAACTTATTAATAGTGTCTGCCGCCCCTGTTGTAACTGTCACATGATCAGGATCACTCAGATAATGTCCTTCGTGGATTAAAACACCATCTCTATCTAAAAAACAAGCTTTATTCATATAAGTATCAATACCTGTAACGAGAAACTAGCTAAGCTCAGTTTCTTCACTATTTAAATTTCGGAGAGCAAAAAAGCAAACGATTGCGATTACGACAAAAAAACAAGTGCGCAGTATTTTCAGTAACTTCTTCAAGCGAGATGTGAAGTTTCTTCTCCAAAGCACGCATACTATCGGGAACAATAGACTTCAAAGCACGGCGTTGTATAAATATAGCAAGGGCGTAGGTAAATGCAGTTCCAAATGTTACTAATCGAAGTGCAGTGCTACTTGCAAATTCAGCAAGTAAGCGCTTATTCCAGACAACACACCAGATCAGAATTAATGATACAGCAACATAAACCCCAGAATGTGTGCCGACAAAGTGAATTTCGCGACACAGGAAAGCTGATGATAAAGCTAGCAGAATCTTATCTACATCGAATGAATATACTATTACCCTTACCAGAAAAATGAATGATGTGATAGCCATAAGGACAACAGCAGCCACTTCATTCCAAGGCTTTGAAATCAGGTCACGATACATAATATCCTTTCCAACGAGACTAATAAGTACAGAACGCGCGTCACCACTCATACTTTTGTCAATAAAATAAACAGCCGCCACGGCAATAATTCCGGGAATAAAAACCCAAAATCCTTTAAAACTGAATACCAGCTTCATCCACTCAGACAACTGACCTTTAATTCGTTTTACGTCGTACATTTTTCTTACCTCCAATTACTGATTGTGTTCAGAAAAGAGGCTGTTTATGCCTATCCGAATCGCTGTAAGTAAACAACGTTTTTTACAACCTAATACCGATATCAACACAGCACTATTTTTAATAATGAGGTGTAAAACTGCCATTCCTACTTTTAGTAATTAACACCTCAAATAAATTACAGATCCTTCGAATC
>JAUVCU010000296.1 GCA_030590715.1 Lentisphaeria bacterium | reverse complement strand
AGTGATTGATCTTGCTCTTATTGATTCACACAGCCTGTATTTTAAAACGGCCCGCGAGTTTCATGATGCCTTGAAAGAAGCGTATGATGAGTACAAAAAAACTATCTCTTAGTATTTTCTGTTTCTCTTATTAGACTTTCTTGTCCAAGTCTTCTTTTTCGGATTGTTGATCTTTTCCTGAGTTTTGGCAACCTGTTCCTGCTTTTTTATCAATGAATCAAATTCTTCTTTAAGTTTCAGGTAATTTTCGTATCTGGCAAGATCGAGCTCTTCGCTTTCAATTGCATTTTGCACAGCGCAGCCCGGTTCAGTTATATGTTTACAGTCGCCAAATCGGCACTGTTCTCCTAACGCGATAATATCAGAAAAACTGTCGTTTATGCTTTTTTCATTTGTCCACATTTGAAGCTCTCGCATACCAGGGGTATCAATCAGCGCTCCGCCACCCTCAAGCCAGAAAAGCTCCCGGTGTGTTGTGGTGTGACGACCTGTTCCGTCGTACTCTCTCACCTCACCCGTTTCAGAGATATAATCTCCTGTAAGCGTATTGATAAGAGCAGATTTACCTACACCAGACGATCCAAGAAGAGCTACAGTTTCACCCTTACCAAGGTATTGATGAAGCTCATCTGTCCCAAGTTGTTCTGTGGCGCTGACTGCGTGAATTTGTAGGGTCGGTTCAATTTCTCTAACCTTTTCAATGTATTCCTGATAATTTTCACAGACATCAATTTTATTCAAAAGTAAAACAGGATGTGCTCCGCTCTCTTTTGCCAATGCTAAATATCTTTCGATACGTCGAAGGTTGAAGTCTTTTTCTCCCTCAAGGCTCGTTACAATAAAAACAGTGGTAATGTTTGTGGCTACAACTTGCTCATCAGTTGCCGAAAGAATTATCTTTCGTGAGAATTTTGTCTGACGTGGAAGAATTTCCTGGATTCTGGCAGTTTCTTCTTCTTTTCTGAGTTTGATTGCAACCCAGTCTCCAACTGCAGGATACATCCCTTTGTTTTTGGCGCGGTGTCTAATGCTACCTGCAATTTTAGCAGTGTATTCACCCTCTTCGCAGAAGACCTGGTAATGATGTTTAAGGTGGCGCGTAACTCGAGCGGGTATATATTTATCTTTATATTCTTCAAAGTGTTTTTCAAAGAATGTGTTCCATCCCAACTCGTTTAAATTCATCCGTTTCCTACCTTAATTACTTATTTAAAAATCAGTCGTAACTAATATACCTATTCTGCTTTTATTCAATGCTTTATTATAGTCGAATTTTTATTCGTGCTTTTGAAAGAACACACTGAAAAAATACTAAACCGGTTCGTTTATTTTTTTGATCTCCTGAAGAGCTCATTGAAAGCATGTGAGCTTTTCCACTTGCTTTCTTTTCCTTTTCCGGTCAGGCGGGCTTCAAAAAACCAGCTCAGAGGTGTAGTAACAATTGATATAAGTTTGAACGGTAAAATATCTTTCAGAACTTTTGCCTGGACATCAAATTCATATTCATAGTTTTCCATGTTGAAAGCACCATTACCGCTCAGTGCAATAACGTTTCCATCTGTTGTTATCGACCTTGCCTTAACTTTGTTTTTGTCGAACTCTAGAGTTGCATCAAGCTTTGAAATTTTACCAAATTTAGTTATGGACCAAGACTGGTCAATAAGGTTTTGGAGTGATCTTAGGATAGGGATTGCCAGCAGGTCAGCATCCTTTATTGATAGGTTTCCGTTACCAAAGAGCTCCTGTTTATTCTGTTTGTTTACAATACCTTTTATATCACCGGCAAAAGAAAGTTTACCGGACTTAGTGTTGCCGGGAATCTGAAAACCGCATTGGTCTAGCATGTCTGTCATAGTCGCATTTTTTAGGTCGATCACAGTTCGGTTTGTTTTACTTTGTGACCAGTAATCAAAATCTACTTTTAGTTCGCCTCCTGAAGCATTTCCCGTTGCATCTCTGATCGTAAGCTTTTGGTCTTTGTAAATGCATTTGGCATTAACATTGTCAATTGCAATTTTTTTGAATATGTAATGCGCATCGGAAATATCGACTTCACAGTAATCATTGGCCCGGTTTTCAATATCTATTTTCCCTTCTATATTTACATGAGTACTTTTTTGAAAATCAAGAGTGTCCCTGCTTGTGTTTGGGAGAAACAAGTCGGTAATAACATTGCCTGTCAAAGTACTTTCCGCCTTAAAGTAATATCTGTGCTGTGGTTTGTAGATCTCTTCAAAATACTCAGACTTAGCTTCTAAATCATTAGATGATTTGTTATTATTGACAAAAGAGATAAGTGCCTGTCCCTCTTCACGCTCAAGCATTATTACGGGTAGAATAAGCATGCCGTTTGAATCATAAATAAACTGTGTTGCACCGTATTTGAATTTGTTATTTTTGATTGAAAAGTCATTCAGTACTAGATCTCCCGTAAGATATAGAAAACGTTCTCCATCCCAGCTGTGATAAAGGTCCAGACTCATATCGATGAGTTCCGCTTTATCGGACCACTCAATATGTTTTAAGTAGTTGTTAATTTGCTCGCGGTGACCTTTGAAGAGAGAGAGTACCTGTATCGGATTCCCTTTACTGTTAAGTTTCGAGGTGATCATTCTTTCCCTCGGAATTGACATCAGTTCTCCTGATATTTCAGCTTCATTATTTAATTTGGCTCTGAAATGTTTTGTTCGGATAACACCTTTTGCAAAAGAAACATTGCCTGATACCTCGTTCAGCTCAAGTTTATCTACATATAATTGCGGGATTGATACTTCTGAATCTATCCTGAAGTCTTTGTTCTTTGGATAATAATTTATTTCTGTTTTGAATTTTGCGGTCTCATGTGAAGCAAAACCGAGACTTTGGTATAGATCCCCTTTAAGTGCCTTTTTCAGGATAAAATCTACTTTTGAAAAAGAAGAGTATCCCTCCAGATTAGCTTTCATATTGTCAATCTTCCCAGATTTTTCAAGGGATATGTCAAAACTACCTTTTATGTATTCTTCACTCCCGAGCTTTGCTTCAATGTGTGATGCTCTCAGTTTCTCATTTGTGATATGTAATTCAGTGCTGATATCTTCCATGGCGATTTCATAAATGCTGGCCTTGGGGAGTGTCATCTCAATCTTCATCGACAAATCATTGTTCGCAGAGTTGTAACTATTGATTTTACTTTTGAACGAAATGTCTGAATCGAAGAGGTCGATCTGC
>JAUVCU010000212.1 GCA_030590715.1 Lentisphaeria bacterium | reverse complement strand
TGAAGCTTATAAAGAACCTGGCTATTCCAGCCTTTTTATTATTCAGTAGTATCGCAGGGGCAAATGCTCAAGACTATGACCAGAGCGCAAAAGTTGTTTTGATGCCGAATAAAAGGGCTATTTTATCTTCACGAGTTTTTTCAACACTTCAAAGTTTTAAAGTATTGCCAGGACAGGTATTCAAGAAAGGCGCTCTCCTAGCTGAGCTGGATGACCGTTATTATCAGTCTTCACTGAAAAAAGCGGAAGCAGCTTTAGATGCAGCTGCGAATGAGATTCAGTTCACAGCGAAAAGCTATGATCAGGGTAAAATTCTTCATGATAACGATAATATGAGTGACCTTGAGCTGGAGCAGCGCAGGTTTGAGATGAATAAATCAAACATCAACCAGCAGCAGTCGGCCAGCGATTTGGAAATAGCCCGTTATAATTATGAGTCGTGTAAGATCTACGCTCCTTTCCCGGGACGCGTCGTCCGCTATATTGTTGAAGAATACGAAGCCCTTTCTTCAAGCAAAAGTGGTAAGCAGGTTATTGAAATCATCAACGATGAAGTTCTGAAAGCTGTTATGTATCTTCCTTCATCAATGTTCAACAAGATCAAACTTGGAGATAAGCTGACAATCAAAATTGATGAAACAGGCGGGACATATCCGGCAACTGTTGTGGAAAAAGCGGCAGAGATGGATGCTTTGAGCAGAACATTCGAGCTTAGAGCTGCTCTGGATAATTCAAACCGTGAACTTCGCACCGGCATGGTGGGCGCACTTGTAAGCGGAACATTGAAGGGAGAATAACGTGATTACTACAAACTCAAAAGAACTTGTTTTTCTTAAAGGCCGAGTCAATCTTCTTTCGTCGATCCTTCAGCTTGGCCACGAGGCTTTCAGAAAAGAAAATGTCAATGATCTTGCATTTCACATGCTGAATAACAGCCGTCAAATAATGCCATACACATGCGCATGTTTGGTTGAGGTAACGGGCGGAAAACCCCATATCATAAGTGTAATGGGGCAGGCGACTGTCAACCACACATCAGAATACGCATTGAATGTGAAAACACTTCTGGAATCATTCAAAGAGATTGAGAAGGATACAATTGTTACAAATGAGGTTCTGGCAAAACACGATGCAAAAGAATCCGCTAAAAACGCTTTTCATGATTTATCAGAAAACCATACAAAATTGATTTTATTGCCGTTAATTCCTCCGGATGGAGCAGACCATGGCAGATTGTTTGTGTGGGTTGTAGATTTTCCTGAATCTGAAATTCAGGCCGCAAATTCATTGGTCGTGCTTTCAACCCATTACGCGGAGGCGCTTTGGTATAAGATTAAAGGAAGTGGCTGGAAAAGAACCAGCTTACTTTCCAAATTCAGACGCCAGTTCCGTCCGATGCGAATATTTATGGCATTCTTTATCGCCGCACTATTAGCCTGTCTTTTACTTGACGTTCCGATAAGCAGTAAAGCTGATTTCGAACTTGTGCCCGAAGACTATGCGATCTCTTATGCTCCTATAAACGGGGTCATCTCCAATGTTCTTCGTTCAAACGGAGATAAGGTGGAAAAGGGTGATGTCATTCTCAAATATGACGAAAAAGAGCTCCAGTTTGAGTTATCACTTGCTGAAAAAAAGCTAAAAGAGATTGCAGCCGAAACAGCAACGGCAGAAGTTGACCCTACGAAAAGAGCACAGGTGAAAATTCTCGCGCTTCAAATGGAGCAGGAAAGGGTGAAAATAGGAGAAATAAAATGGCGTCTTTCGCAGAGCGAGGTTAAATCCGACTATTCAGGGCAGCTTGTTATGGAAGACAGCGAGGTGATGCTTGGAAAAGAAGTTCGTGGCGGAGAACACCTTTTTGAAGTTGTGTATTCAGAGGAGATGCTTGCTGAAGTTTATTTAAATGAAAAAGATGCATCTGTGATTGGAGAAAATGGGGAAGACATGGGAATTACTCTTTACCTTCATGCGCGTCCAGAATCTCCGGTTAAAATAGGCAAAAAACACATTTCAATAAGCCCTAAACCGATTATTACGGAGACAAATGAATACTGTTACCGAATAAGGGTGAATTACAGCGATGTTGATAAAAATGATCGGGTCGGTATGCGTGGAATCGCAAGAGTTACGGGTAAGACGGTAAATCTTGGCTATTATCTTTTCAGAAATATGATTCTTGCCTGGCGCGAGCTTTAAAATCAAAGTGAGACGGCTCTTTCGAGGGCCTGTATAGCGACTCTCATTATCGGAATATTGAACATCCTAAAAAGGGCTAGAATCCATTGAGTGAACAATCGATCAAACAAAGTGATGCGCCAAAGAAAAAGTATTTGCCCCCGATTAGGGCGGACTTAAAGCTTTATCCTATATCAGAATCTGTAACAGGTCAACCGACCTGGATTCTGTTTGACCCTGTTTCAGATGGTTACTTTCGCCTGACCAGAAAAAACTATGAGATTGTCAGACGGTTTCATAAAGGACAGGATGTAGAAAGTCTGATAAATCAACTTGCGCAGATTAATTTTGAAGTATCCGAGGCGGAGGTTTTTCAGCTTTTGAACTTCCTCCGCAGTTCGAGCCTTCTTTATCCTGTTCCGGGATCAACGGAGAAGGAGTTGAGGAACAGAGCTTCTCAAATCAAAAAAGCGTTTTGGAAGTCGCTGACCAAGCGATATATGTTTTTTAAGATCCCGCTTGTTGATCCTGATAACTTTTTGAGGGCGACTTCGAGCCTCGTTTCCGTTTTCTTCAATAAGTACGTTCTTACGTTAATGGGAATTATTGCCCTTATTGGTTTTATTTCTGTTATCCCTCAATACACGCTGCTAAGTACAATGTTCGTTAATTCATTTTCCTGGGGCGGTATGGTTCGCTTTGTCGTTGCTCTGACTATAATCAAAGTTTTTCATGAACTCGGCCACGCCTACGCCGCCAGTATCAATGGGATACGGGTGCGGAAAATGGGTATCTTCTTTATGGTATTTATGCCCAGGCTTTATACCGATGTTACAGACTCGTGGAAGATTGGAGAGAAAAAGAAACGTATGTTTATCAGTTCGGCCGGGATCATTGTCGAACTGATCATTGCCGGATTCGCCGCAATCGTATGGCAGAATGTTCCTCCAACGTCAATTGTCGGAATTGTCGCATACAATATTTTTGCCGTTTCCGTGATTAATACCGTGCTGGTAAATGCCAATCCTCTTATGAGGTATGATGGTTACTATATTTTGATGGACATGCTTGGTGTTGATAATCTCCAGCAGACAGCATTCAGCTTTTCAAAGTCATTTTTCCGGAAAATCTTTTTCGGTGTTCCTTTTAAGCCGGTTAGAAGCTTCCCGCGTGACATGAGCATATTCCTTGTATTATTCGGTATGGCGTGTTTCCTTTATAAAATATCGATTTATACCGGTATTATAATGATCATCTATTTTAAGTTCACCAAAGCATTAGCCGTTTTGTTGATTATACTCGAGCTCTACTCGATTATTGTTAAACCGTTAATCCTTGAATATAAATTTATAAAAATCAAAAAGGCAGAAATGAAAAAGAGATATTACATCCCATTTTTATGCATAGTGACATCATTAATTCTTGTCGTTTCATTACCGCTTCCATGGACGACGTCACTACCTTGCGAGGTTAAATCAAATAAGCAGTTTGTAATTTACATTCAGAACAACGGCTTTTTGGAGAAACTCAATGTTGCAGACGGATCGCCAGTTAAGAAGGGGGATAGCATTACTGTTCAGTCAAATCCGTTTATCGACAATAAACTTGAGATAAACTACCTGGAGCAAAAGCTACTGCTTCACGAGCTGGACATGCTTCGTACTATGGGAGATACATTGGCGGCTGTCCCACTGAAAATGGTGAATGTGAACAATCTGACTAATATCATCAGCGAATTTAAGCGCCGTGAAAACCTACTGAATATTCAGAGCCCTATAAATGGTGTGTTTACTCTTTTTGACCGTCATTTGAAAGAAGGTAAGTGGGTATACAAAGGTGAGGCTATCGGTGAGATATCTGATACATCAGACCTTGTAGTGTATGCTTATGTGAAAGAGTCAGATATGGGACGCTTTAGTATAGGTGACAGTGTCGATATTGCCCTGGGTGGTAAAATGGAAACATGTCGTGGAGAAGTTCAGAGCATAAGCAATATGTCTCTTGATAAACTTGATGCGAGTTCTCTGCTTTCAACGTTTGGTGGACCTATTAAAGTGATTCCTAAAAGGAATGAGC
>JAUVCU010000162.1 GCA_030590715.1 Lentisphaeria bacterium | reverse complement strand
CAAGCCCACAGTTTTTCCTAAACGAAACAGCTAATGGTGCAGGAACACTGAACTTCAACTGGGAAATCGCAATCGAATCACCTGCAGGCACACTTCCAAATGGAACAATCATCGAAAACACACAAAACCTTAAATCAAATGAGCGTATGGGAGCGGGATCTGAAAAAGTTCTTACAGTTTTCACTCGTGACCATGATGTTACTCAGTACATCGGAGTTCCATTCCTTGGAGATATTCCTGTTCTGAAATACCTATTCGGTTCTGAAACAACATCAAAAGCTACAACAACTGTTATCGTAACAGTTAAAGCGTCATCGGTTAATGCAGCGGGAGAAGTAGCAACACCTGCAGCTGCTACGGCAACAATGGCTAACGCTCAGTAATTAAATAGAAAACAAAAAATAAGGTTTATATAAAATGAAGAAAGAAACATACAAATTTTTCGCGATGGCTGCACTGGCAGTATCACCTTTTGCGACAATCGCTGGTGGAATAGCACCAAACGGAGATCACGCAACAACAACTCAAACACAGCTACGTCTTGATATCACCGAAGACACAAAAGAAGTTATCCTAAGTAAATCGGATACAACACCTTTTGTTTACACAAATGCATTTGTTCTAAAACATGCAGATCCATACGAAGTACGTCCATATATTATGAACGCAAGTGCATCAACTATGATTGATGGAACAGATACACGTGTTGAAGCGGTCAAATATTCTGATGGAACAGGTGTTCTTATCGTATCTGCAGAAGACTACCGCTTTGAGTCACAGGCTGATGGAACGCTTTCAATTCCAGAACTAATTGAAAAACTTGACCGTCCAGGCCTATCATCATCTTCAGGACAACCTAAATGGGTTTACTACTGTAAGCACACTAATCCTTCTACAATCAAAGATGTTACAGAGATCCTTTTCAGCTCTGAAAGCGGAAGCAAGACATTTGAATCAGGAAAAGATAAAGTTGCCATTGATACAGAGATCAATGCAGTGATCTTTTACCAAATTCCATCAAATATGGCTAAGTTGAAAGCACTAATCGAAGAATATGATGCGCCATTCGATGATATCAATGTAACGGTAAAAATATACGAATTCTCAGAAGAGAAAGATCTACAACTTGGTACGGATTACCAGGAGTGGGTAAACGGTGTTGCAAACGATATGATTACTCTTGATACTGGAGGAACGAACTACTTCAACTTCAACCCGGCATACACAACTCAGTACCTAGACTTCCTAGTTGCTAAAGGAAAAGCTAAAGTTTCAACTTCTCTTAAGGCTTCTCTAACAGATGCTGTTGCAGTTGGAGATGTTTCTGCATCAGTACCTGCAGACTTCATGGGTTACTTCAACCTTGGAAGCAAATACACGTATACTTCAATGACAGACAACAATGTAACTGCTACAGGAAAAGATCCTGATAACAACGGAGCTACACTTAACAGAGTTAATCAATCAAAAGACAAAACGATCAAAGCGACATCGCAAATAGGTCTTGAACTTGGTATGGAAATGACTGCTTACGGTGAGGCTAACCAATTCAAGTATAACTTCACTAACACGAGCATCATCGGTTTCGACGGAGCAGGAGTGCCACGCACTTCTACAAGTACTCAAAAAGGCGAAATGCTTGTTGGACCTAAATCAAACGAGATCGTTATTGGTGGTGTAGAGAAGAAAGAAGTTGTTACTGTTGTAAACAAACTACCTTTCCTTGGAAGCATTCCAGTACTTGGATACCTTTTCTCATCAGAAGACAACATTGTTAAAACTTCACAAGTTGTAACAGTTATCTCTTATGAATTCGAAGACCTGAAAAAAGGTATCGAAGCTAAAGATGCAGAGGTAATCGCTGATGTAAAAGATGCTGAAGCAAAACTAATGTTCGACCAGGAATGTCCTGTTACAGGAGAGTGCCCTGTTAAATAGTTACTTCTTACTTAAGTAGTATTCAGCCCCAATCTTTCGAGATTGGGGCTTTTTTGTTTATGAGATATCAGAACAAATGCTAAAGAGAATTGTGCTGGATTGCTGAACGCGGAATTGAAGGGATGTGTGAAGACACATGGCGCCGGCAGTCTCAAAACCGGAATGGTTTTGAATAAGCCTATTTAGATAGTTGCTGTTCGAGAGCCCACTCTATGTGCTCTCGGACAAGTTCCGATGCAGTTTCTTTTTTATCTGAAAGAAGTTCAATTATTTCCAGATCTTTAGGAGCATTTCCCAGAGCGACGGCAATGTTCCTCAGCCAACCTTCATAACCAGCTCTTCTCATAGACATCCCCTGAGTATTCTTATCAAAATCTTCCGCACTCCAGCAAAAAAGCTGTTTAAGTTCAGCTTTGTCTAAATTATTTCTCGGCGAGAAATCTGAATTAGTCGAGTACTGCTTGTTTTTACTCCAAGGACAAACAATCTGGCAGTCATCGCAGCCGAAGATTCGATTACCTATCTTTGCCCTAAACTCTAAAGGAATTGCACCTTTATTTTCGATAGTAAGATAAGAAATACATTTTCTGGCATCAATTTTGTACGGCCCGACAATTGCTCCAGTCGGACAGGAGCTCATACACTTTTCACAGGTTCCGCACATTTTAGCAATAGGCTTATCTGATGGTAACGGCAAATCGCAATAGATTTCACCAAGAAAGAAAAACGAACCGTATGACTTGTTTATAAGCAAGGAATTTTTGCCAACCCAACCGATACCGGCATTTACAGCCAAAGCTCTTTCCAACACAGGAGCCGAATCGACAAATACCCGGAACTGAAAATCACCAGCAACGCTCTGAATTTTCTTTGCTAGAGCTGTAAGTTTTTTCTTTAAAACCTTATGATAATCGCGTCCCAAAGTATAACGGGAAATATAAGCTAATGTGGAATTTTGAAGAACCTGCTCCATTTCAATATTAGGAGCCAAATAGCTCATAGAAACAGAAATCACCGATTTGGTCCACGGTTCGAGCTCTATTGGCCGACTTCTTTTATGCCCGTGTTTCTCCATATAATCAAGAGAACCATGAAAGCCTGAATCGAGCCAGTCGTCCATATGCTTTTCGTCGGCAGAAAGATCAACACCTGAAATTCCTATTTTCAGAAAATCAAATTCCTTAGCCCACGACTTAATCTCATCAGCTAAAACCTTATAATCGATATTCTGCAAAATGTACCTCTCAGGTAAAAAAAGAAAAAGCAGATGCCGAAACATCTGCTTGCAGTGAACTAAACTTTCTCAAAAGCCTTAAGCAGAGTAGGCAATAACTGCTTCTTTCGACTTAAGATATCTGGAAGATCAAAAAGATTATCATTAATCTTAGAGAAAGGAAGCGCGTTGATGATTTTCTGTCTTCCCGCAACAAGAAGAAGTGAGTTTTCATATACAACATCTGTCACCAACAGAGCTGCAAAATCCATACCTTCGCTTTCCACAATATTAACCAGTTCCGAAAAAAGAGCCTCTTTAGAAGCCTCAAAGTTTTCAAACCCTGATTCCTCGACCTGGGATACGGAAAATGAAAATATATCAGTTTTATAATTTTTCTTATCCTGAGAAACAACTTTCTTTTGAGTCTGATTGGCAATCACGGAACCGACGCTGAAGATCTCATCGAGTAGCGTTTTAGCTTTAACACCACAAAGCTTCTCCAGGTACTCGATCGCGATCTTATCTCTTTCAGTCGAAGTAGGCGAACGGAGATAAAGGGTATCCGTAACCACACCGCCCATAAGAATACCTGCAATTTCAGGCGAAGGATCGTAACCAAATTTTCTATACTGCTCAACAACCAATGTACTTGTACTTCCAACAACATCATTTGTCACGACAATCGGCTTATCTGTAGGACTGATTCCAAGTCTATGATGATCCATAATCTCAATAACCGGAACCTCAGATGCTCCCTTCACAGCATGGTCAAGTTCGTTGTGATCGACCAGAACAAGGTTAACAGGAGGCTCTTGATCCAAGTCAGCCTTAGTCAAGGCTCCAAGAAGCATATTATCAGAATCACAAACAGGAAAATTTTCTGCCATTTTTGACATCAACTGGCGGTAAATATCACTAAGCTTATTGCGTGCTGACAAAACAGTAACTTCTTTCTGCTTCATAAGCTCAACCGGCTGACTAAATTTCAAACGCCTTACAGCTGTAGCTGAATCAAATGGAGTCTGTAGAATTGTAGTTCCGTTTTCTTTTGCCTTTCTTATCAGATCAAGATCAATACCAGCGCTACCTGTAACAATCATCATATAGATACCGGCGTCAACCAATGCTTCATGAACATCTGAACGATCTCCAACAACAACGACCAGATTTCCACTATTCCCTTTCAAAACATCTGTTTTAAGCCTTTCAAGACTCATCGCTCCGACATAGACATTGTGCTCCGAAATATCATTTTTATCACATCCAAGACTGGAAACTCTCGCATTAAGGGTTTTGGCAGCCAAAGCGATCGATGTATTTACTCCTCGGGAAATAACTCCCTCCCCGTCTTCATCAAAACCTGAACTTCTATCTTTCTGGAACATTCGTTCGGCAAGGTCAAAAAGGCTTACCATACCAAGGAAAATGCCCTGATCATTGATAACAGGAAGCCTGGACATCTGACTGTCCTTTATATACTCCATCGCTTCAAGCAAGGTTTGCCCCTGATAAACAACAACTGGGGATGTATTCATTACATCTTCAACTCTCGGTCTAACATCCTCAATAACCTTTGGCATCGGAACATTAAACTTATTAAACAAAAACTCGGTCCTAGAACCAGGGAAACCAGCAGATGCTGCAATTACATTTTCATTCCCCATTATACGTTTCAGTTCGGCATAACCTACAGCCGCGGCACA
>JAUVCU010000243.1 GCA_030590715.1 Lentisphaeria bacterium | reverse complement strand
AATCAATTTGAACAAATTGCGTAAAGAACCATATTCCTGCAGAATATGAAGAGTCATAATTAATTTATCAAAAAACGGAATAGAAGTATTGTGGGAATAGAGATGAAAAAGCTGTTAAGAATGTTTTTGGCATGGAGAATAAAGAACCTTCAAGACAAACATTTCATAATGATCTTAAGCGTGTTAATCGGGTTTTCTGCGGGGATCGCTGCCGTTGTCATCAAAAACACTGTTCACCTCATACAAACACTAGTACACAGTTGCTTTTCAGATAATCACTCCTACTTCCTGCTTGCAACCCCTATTTTAGGAATTTCACTAACCGTTCTATTTATACGCTATGTCCTACGGCAAAAAGTCCGGCACGGTATACCGAATGTCCTGCACGGCATTTCCAAAAATAACGGAATTATCGCCGCACACAATATGTACTCATCAATTGTCACTTCAGCTCTTACTGTTGGTTTTGGAGGTTCTGTAGGGCTGGAAGGTCCAACCGTAACAACAGGAGCCGCAATTGGCTCGAATGTAGGAAAACTATTCCGCCTGAATTACAAACAGGTCACATTGCTTTTAGGGTGTGCCTCTGCCGGAGCAATGGCTTCGATTTTCAAAGCTCCAATTGCAGCCATAGTATTTGCTCTTGAAGTCATCATGCTTGACCTTACTATGGCTTCTATTGTGCCTCTTTTAATGGCATCTGCATCTGCAGTACTCACGTCATATTTTTTCCTAGGGCAGGATGTTTTGTATCCATTCAAAGTCGTCGATACTTTTAAACTTGCGGATTTCCCATTTTATATTGTACTTGGGGTCTTTGGTGGCTTTGTATCGATTTACTTCTTCCGTGTCTATAAGTATATCGGCAGCTTCTTTGAGAAAATAAAAACAATCAGACAGAAACTGCTTATCGGTGGTTTTTTACTTGGTGTCCTTATTTTCTTTTTCCCTTCACTATACGGAGAAGGGTACGAGGAAGTTAACTCAGCCCTTGCAGGAAAATACGACTACGCTTTCGGCAATAAAATATTTGAACCTCTTAGCGACAATATCTGGTTAATCATCGGCATGATACTTATGGTTGTTTTACTAAAAGTAGCAGCATCTGCGATAACATTCGGAGCAGGCGGTGTCGGTGGTATATTTGCCCCATCACTATTTATGGGGGCAAATTTCGGATTGGCAACAGCTAAACTATTCCACGCAGTAGGCTTCAAAAGTGTATCTGAAAGTAATTTTGCTCTTATAGGAATGGCCGCTCTTATCTCAGGCGTCTTACACGCACCCCTTACTGCAATTTTCCTAATTGGCGACCTTACAGGCGGGTATGAACTATTTTTACCTCTGATGATAACCGCGACGTTTTCTTACGCAACGGTAAAACTGTTTGAACCGCATTCGGTGTACACCTACCAACTTGCAAAACGAGGCGAGCTTATAACACACCACAAAGACAAAGCCGTACTTTCGCTGATGCAGGTCAACAATCTACTGGAAACAAACTTCAAGACAGTTGCTCCCGATGCAACGCTTGGTGATTTGGTAGAAGTTATTTCCGGCTCGCAAAGAAATATATTCCCTGTCATAGATGAAGAAAATATCCTGCACGGGATTATCTTTGTTAATGATATAAGGCACATTGTTTTCAAACGAGATCTCTACGAATCAACTCATGTGCGTGATTTGATGTATATGCCGTCACCACTCGTTCATCCGGACGAACTAATGGAAGCTGTTGCGGCTAAATTCCAGAAGACCTCACACTACAACCTGCCAGTTGTTGATAATGACGGTAAATATCTGGGATTTGTATCAAGGGCCAACGTATTCTCTCAATACCGCAAAATGATCAAAGACTTCTCAGAACATTGAGGAAGAGCCCTACGGATTGATTTATAAACTATTTAAAGCTGGCGTGATTGTTTTACAATCATATAAGTATATACGCCAAATATAACTTAACAGTCAATCATTGAATATATAGTAGATATGTAAAAGCACGTAAAAGAAAAGGTCCCAAACGGTATTGGAACCTCAATAAAGCAGACCTATCTACCGCCGAAACGGCGCTCTCTGGAATTGTAAAACTCAACAGCTTTACCCAATTCATTCTTATCGAAATCAGGCCATAAAACATCGGTAAAGTAAAATTCTGAATAGGACAACTGCCATAACAGAAAGTTACTGGTTCTGAGTTCTCCGCTGGTCCGGATCAATAATTCAGGGTCAGGGAGTTCCGGGTCGTACAAATAATTTTGAAACAGAGATTCATCAATAGCACTAGCCTTGATCTTTTTTGCTGCAACATCTTCAGCAATCTTCTTTGTGGCATCAATCACCTCAGCCCGCCCGCCATAACTTAATGCCAGAGTCAACGTTCCGGCGGTATTGTTTTTGGTAGCACGTATAGCTTTTTGCAATTTACGCCTCGTTATCCACGGAATCTGCTCGATTCGCCCAATAACGTTAATCCGAATACCTTTCTCATCTATCTCAGCCAGATCATTGTCCACAAAATCTCTGAGAAGTGACATCAGTGCATTAACTTCCTTTGGAGATCGTTTCCAGTTTTCCGTGCTGAATGCATAAACGGTCAGATACTTGATACCCAAATCCATTGCAGCTTCAACGGTACGCTTCAGAGCTTTTGCTCCTGCACGGTGCCCTTCCACACGTTCTACATTCTCGCGTTCTGCCCATCGTCCGTTACCATCCATTATTATGGCAATATGATTTAGTTGTTTTTTACCCGCCATAGAAATGATCCTCTAAAACTGCACATAAAGCATGGTAGATCGGAAGGTGAAATTCCTGGATTTTATACGTTTCGTAAGAAGGAGCGATAATAGAGCAATCAGATAATTCGGCACAGCGTCCGCCATTTTTACCTGTAAGAATGATAGCCTTGATTCCAAGAACTTTCGCAGTCTGTATAGCTTTTACAACATTATCAGAATTTCCAGAAGTGGAAATAGCAAGTAAAACATCCCCTTCTCCACCCAAAGCGTAAAGCTGCTGAGCAAAAGTAAGAGATGGATCGACATCATTATTGAATGCCGTAGAAAGAGAAGGATGTCCCGTTAGAGAAATTGCTTTAAAACCACTCTGAAGCTTACCCGCGATCTCCGCCCCTTCATCACCGAAAAGGTCAATGAATTTCTGTTGCTCATCCTGCGGCAATTCCCGCTTAAGCAAAAAACCTTTCATCAATTCGCCGACAATATGTTCTGCGTCGGAGGCACTTCCCCCATTACCACAAACAAATAATTTATTACCCGCCGCAAAACAGCTTTGAATAATTGAACATGCATCCATAATTGATTCTCTGATACAGCAAAGATCAGGAAATCTTGTAAATAAATCGTTAATATCGTAAGCCAATTTTCACCTCGCAAATCGGCACAACGATAATGTCGCGGCCGAAGTTTTGTATTTTCAACTTAAATTCTGGCATAACATACCGACAAAGTTGACAATTTAAAACCTAGCCGCAACTTCTGTTACACTTTGTAACTACAAAACTCCAATAATAAGGGTTCTGATCAATGTAGTTCCCCGTAATAATTAAATGTGAAAGGCTGCCCAATACTTTTTTTCCTATTAAGTAAAAGCTTGTACTCTTCAACTGGATTCGGAGCTGCTACTAAATCGGCAATCAGCCTGTTCACCTGAATCTCTGCATTTTTCTCACGGGTAATATCAAATGCCTTTGTAGCTCTGAAAACAACAAGCTCGCGCTCATTTTCAGGGATCATTGCTAAATTTCTTCTATCCTCGAAATTGCGCCCCAAGTAATTGGAGTTTATCTGAAAACGGCTGATCATCAGAACTGGCCTACCATAAGAAATCACAGAAACAGGAACAGGCGATTTATTGCAGATATC
>JAUVCU010000225.1 GCA_030590715.1 Lentisphaeria bacterium | reverse complement strand
CGAACCATACCAGATATCACCATTCTGATCTTCAGCAAACAATTTATTGCTCCAGCAATTTTTATCGCTTGAAATAGTTGGCCGGCCAGGATCATTGCTGTGAAATTGAGTAAATTCGCCGGTCTTTTTATCGTAAGTGTTAATACCGTCACTTAAAGCACTCAACCATATCAGGCCATCACTGTCTTCGAAAACACATGAAATCTGATTTGAAGACAGGGAGTTTTCACCGCCCTTTTTATAGGTAGTGATCCCATAACTATCATATTTAACAAGTCCATTTGAGCATGCGACCCAGATAAACCCATCGCGGTCCTGCATCACACCGGAGTTATAACCACCTGTATCAAATTTTGTTTCAAAGGAAAGAGAAGTTAGGTTAGCGTACGAGGTGTCACAAAATAAGAACAAGTAGCAAGCAGCAAATAGTAAGATGCTGATTCTATTTATTTTCCTGTTATTCAATTTGGACATAATTGTGACTACTATAGTTAAGATGTTTTCAGCTTAAAAAAATGGAGTCCCCACCCTAAAGTTAGTACGTAAAAGACTAACCTATAACTGTCTTAATACAAGATTATCCTACTTAAAAACCATCTATTAGTGTAGTCCTCTCCCCATCTGAGAATTGCACTTAAGTATTTTTAGTCTATCAAATAGCTTTAGCTGGCGAAAACAGACTCAAAGTCTATATCGAATCCGGAAAGCTGGCGATCATTTTCATCACCTGAGATATTTTTTCAGCATAACACCTCGCTATGCTGAAAAAGTAATAGACCAGCCAAAAAGGTAACTCAACAGCAGTAACTCTTATCAAAGAAGAAGGTATGATAAAATCAATAATAAGAAGAGCCGATCAACTTAAGAAAAAGTTAATCGGCTCGTAAGAAAAACGTAAATCGATGTAGCTAGATATTTTGCGGCAAAGAGTAAATAATTAAGGGCAAATAAAGCCGTTGCGGGCTTCAAGAAGCTTGTACCAATCTTCGCGGCTGTAATCAATATCGAGCGCACGTACCGATTGTTTAATTCTTTCTGGAGTTATCGAGCCGATCAACGGAGAAATCTTTGCTGAATGCTTTAGAATCCAAGCCAATTGAACCAGCCACGGCTCGAACTTATATTTTCCTGGCAGAAATCAGTTGCTTCTGCTAACAGTAAATATCAATTCATAAGCCCCTATGGCAATTAGGTCACCGTCGACCAGAGTCTTTTCTTCCACCCTCTGACCATTTATTCCGAATCCATTTTTAGATCCATTGTCGCGAATAATCCAACAATCGGATGAACGGGAAATAGTACAGTGCTCGCGAGAAACATTATCATCTGGCAATGACAGGCTATTTGAATGACTGCGCCCGATTGTATTATTTTCCCCTTTAAGCGGATAATATAACTGTGCCTCGTCATTTTGAACGACAATCAAAAATTCGCCATCACAGGGCGGAGCATTCAGCATAGACATCATTTTTGTTACATGTCTTAGCCGGGAACTTATTGCCGCCATACGTTTGCTTGAAAAAGCTGCTTTCTCCAGAACAGTTGCCTGCAGCTTGTCTTGTGTTATTTCTAAATCGTTCATATATTTTCACCGACTTATTTTAGTTATAGCCCTGATTACTCGCCGTGCAGGGTTCTTAATTTCTTTGCTTCAGACAGAATTACAGTCTGCACCTTGTGGCGGTGCTGATAAATCAAGTTTGCTTCGATATCCAATTCTTCCGCGACAACACCAACCGGCTCCCCTTTAATGAAGGTACGCTCGAAACATTCGAAAGTCTTGGGAGACACACGGATCTGGGCAGCCTCGATTGCTCTCGCTAGAATATTATTATCCCACGTCTCCGCCCAGGCTTCGTTTGATTCGCCTTCGGGCTCGTTATCAAAATTAAATTTATCCATAACCTCAGAATCATCGATTGAAACCAGACGCTTACCGCGCCGATACGAATCAATTATTTTTGAGGATGCAATACGGAACAGAAAAGACCTGAACTTGCCACGATTCGGATCGTATTCAAAATTAGGCATCGATTTGTACAGAGCGACAATGGTCTCCTGCAGAACATCTTCGGCCATAGAATCTGAACATCCTTTTTTTCTGGCAAAAGAGATAATCATCGGAGCATAGAAAGAATAAAACTGATCCCAGCAATCCCCCCGGTCATGCTTTAAGTCACCAACAAGGCCCGGGTTGGTAACATCGTTAAACTCGCTTGTCATCTAAAGCAGGCTCCTTTTGATAAAAATAAATTCACTTATTAGAGTTTTGACAACACTCATTCAAAATAAACAGAAGAGCAAAACTATATGAGGAGCACTCTAAAAACAAGAAGACTCAACCCAAAAGTCAGTTGTTTATAAACAGATAGATAAAACCACAGAAAAGATTCTGAGAATGGAATATGAATTTCAATCGGGTTCCGATAGGATAGAAGAGTTGAGCTAATAACTTCGCAGGAAAGTCTTCATCGTGGTAAAACCCGAGTTCGATATCTCTGCCGTTTTCGGGAATGTACGCGGTCCCGAAGACATAATCCCAAAGACTAAACGTTATACCGAAATTCACTCCGTAGCGATACTCCTTCGGCAGATGCTTAGCGTGATGCCATATATGCATTTTGGGATTATTCAAAATATATTTTAACGGGCCGTAACTCCAGTTGAGATTGGCGTGATTCAAATGTCCAATCGCGACAGTAAAGATATGAAGGACAAAAAAGTCTTTTACACCGAACCCGATAATAGCGAGCGGTAAATATTGAACAGTTCTATAAATGATCGTTTCCATCCAGTGAAACCTCAAATGAGCTGCAAATCCCATTTCCTTCACCGAATGGTGGACTTTATGGAAGTTCCAGAGCAAATCACTCCGGTGAAGCAGACGGTGAATATTCCACTGAATGAAATCAGCAAAGACCAGCATGAGAAGAAGCTGAATCCAATATGGGAATGACCGCACTTCCAGCAGAACCAAATTTGATATTTTCAATACCGATAATGAATCAAGCAGTATTGCTTCAGACAGATTACCCAATGCTTTGAATAGAATAAGAGGAAATATAAAAAAATTGAAAAACACGTAGAAAAGGTCGAGCCAGAAATCGCGGCGAAAAATGGACTGTTCTTTGCGCCATGGCGCTATTATTTCAACGATCCAGACTATTAATGACAGTGCGATCAACCAGTAAAAATAGTTATGCCAACCCGGAGACGAAATTTCTTTCACCAGATACTCCAAATATCCAGAATATGAATCCGAAATTATAGAAAGATATTTATCCACTATTCGTAAACCTTTTCGCCACGATTAAGCCAGATTGACCACAACTTGCTATAGACATGAACATCTTCGGTCTCGCCCCAATTATTGTAGACTTTATTGCCTTTATTTTTCCATTCAAAAATACCTCCAACCAAATTAGAAACATCTTCAAAACCGTTCTGGACCAGTTTCTCCGCTATTATTTCGCTGCGGTATCCGACCGAACAGTAGACAATAATTTTAGATTTTTTAGGTATTTTGGCAAGCTTACTTACCTGAAAGTCTTCAAAGCCAACATGCACCGCATCCTGTATGTGGCTGACCTCGTATTCCCGGAGGGTACGCGAATCCCAAAAGATTGCCACATCCTGCATTGACACGGCCTGTTCAACAGAAACTTCGTTCACCGTATGCTTCAGCAAATGATGTAACATATCGGCAAATTTCTCACCTTTTCCCTGACTGATTAACTGTATCGGGAGAAAAAGCATTATTGCCACAATAATCAGTAAACTTGTCTTGAAGCTGGATCTCATTTTTTGTATAACCATTTTGTCATGAATTATATTTGATAGAGTAACTATATAAAAAATGGCTCCCAAAGCAATGAGTTTTTAACTTTTGCTTTAAAAGAGCCTGTTTTTTAAAGTTAAGACCTATTTAATCAAGAGGAACGACTTGCTCTGTAGTGATCCGCTTCCGACCTGACTTAAGGTAACCTATAGTTTTATACCAGAGAGGATAAATCAGCGGCTTCAGATACGCCAGACTGGTCATTTGAAGCGACAACGTCAAATTCACGTTTCAGTTCTTCCGGGGA
>JAUVCU010000058.1 GCA_030590715.1 Lentisphaeria bacterium | reverse complement strand
ATGTCGTTTGCGTTGTTTGTTCTAGTGCTGCAATTTCGATGTCGAAGAATTTCACGTCAAGGCTTTCTACCGATATACCGCCGCTTATAAGGTCGAGAACTCCGAAAGACAGATTTACATCACCATCTTTTATGTTCAGGCCTTTTTTGTCATTCAACTTTAACCCTTCAATTTCTATTTTACCGCTGAGAAGACTTACATTGATATCATCAACTTCAATCTCAATTCCGGCTATTGATTCTGCCACTGGTAACACGACGCTTTTTAGAAAAATGGAACTGGTCAGGATTAGATAGGAGACAATTGAAAAAATGACAGAGAAAATGACGAGTTTAAGGAGACAGCCTTTTTTTGGGGGGGTGCTAGAATTCATATTGAAGCCTTTATTTAAATTGCCGTTACTGAAATTTCAGGGATTTATAACATAAATAATACAAGAATAATAACTATTTAGCTATTAGTAGTATCAGCAATACTAAAATACTAGGATTTAATAAAGAATCAGGGGAATAATGACTCTATTTCCCGCCGTTCTAGTAGGTATAGGGACGGGAAATGGTATCTAGGCTATTTGAAGTCTTAGATCTTTTTTCTAAAGAAACATACGCTGTTGCATTTTGGGCAACGGCAAATATTTTTCTGATCTTTTATTAAAAAGGTATAATGGCAATCATCGCATACAGCGAGTCTGTCTTTAGACAGTTCCCAGTCATATGTCTTAACACGCCATATTTCACGTGCCCATAAAATGGTTAGAACGATAAACCAGGCTAAAACATAAATAACAAATCCATACTGTGGTTCAATGGGAATCAACGTTCACCTCCGGGTTTACGCCAGCTAACTGTAACATAAAATGATCCAGCTACATTGTAGTCGCTAAAGTGTTTGATAAGAGGCCTCAATGCCAGATGATCAAGTTTTCGTTTTCCGCAGGAATCAGTGATGACAACTCTCGGTATAATATCGCCGTCTTTAATAGTGACTTTGTATGTGGAATAATTTATCGATGGTACGTCTTTTAAAATCTCAGTTATTTCAGATTCAGAATCGAAAACGACCGCCAACTCAAGCCCGTTTTGCGCAAAGACAAAAGGATACGATTTTTCCTTCTTCAGCTCTGCTTTATCTACATTTAAAGATGACGCAGTGCCGAATGCATTGTTCTCATTAAGAAATGCATTGCTCACAGGCATGTTTTCAAAAGCGGGGACTTCGGCTTTGAATTCAGTTTGGTAGACCAGAGCTACATCATTTTGAAGTTTGAATTCGGTTTTTTCATCAGAGACGAAACTTTTTAAAGGATCAGCGATGGATCGGGGATCACCGTAGTTCAGAGCTGCCTCAAGGTCGGTGTTGTCGATTTTATCAGTATTCAGCATGCGGATATGCTTGCTGGAAATGAACCTTTCGGATAGGTCAGTCGTCGGTAGGACAAACAAAATGAACACAAGTATATGGAGAAGCAATGTTATAGCTGCCGCATGAAGTTTTACGGGAGCTTTAACAATATTCTCGTGTTTCTTCAATGCTTTATTCATTATCCTCAATATCCTCAAGCTTCGGAAGAGCTGCGTCGTCCACAGAGTTGATGGCAATAAAAGCGTTAAGGTTTGCTTCTTCCGCAACGGCCATAATAGTCGCCACTATTCCAAATGACGCATCTTTGTCTGCTCTAATAACAATCGTATCTGAGATCTTTAGGGAATCAGAACTGACACGCTGAAGTTCCTCTTTAAGGGACTCAAACGTCTGAGGAAAGTCGTTGAACCATAGTTTACTCTGTTTATCAACGGTGATGATGAATTTTTTAACACCACGAGTTCCGCGAACAGACGTCTCGGGTAAATCGACTTCGACTCCCGAAACCTGGACGAAAGAACTGCTGAGCATAAAAAAGATGAGCAGCAGGAAAAGTACATCCACCATAGGTGTCAGGTCCGGCCTTCCTTTGATAAGGGAAACGGAATTCTGAATATCAACGATAGACTTATTGTTCATCAGACTCTACCGCCTTAGGCGCCTTCATGTTGTTGAAGAAATAGATTATCTCCGATGAAGCTTTTTCCATTTCAAGAGTATATACCTGCACACGTGAAACAAGGAAGTTGTATGCGACATATGATGGGATAGCTACGCTAAGACCTGCAGCTGTTGTAATCAAAGCTTCCTGAATGTGAATAGAAAGTTCTCCAATATTAACAATACCGTCATTAGCCGAGATCGAATCAAATGCCCCCATCATACCAAGAACAGTACCAAGCAGTCCCAGAAGAGGGGTGATGTATGCAATCGTAGCCATCACGTTCAGGTGCTTCTCCAAACGCGGAATTTCCACGAGAGCAGCTTCTTCAATAGATTGGCGAATATTCGTTTCCCCATCGCGGTATGACTGGATTGCGGCCATAAGAATGTGGGCAACAGGCCCGGGAGTATTATCGCAGAGGGTAATTGCTTCCATAAAACCGTCGCGTCTCAAAACGTTTACCAAACCTTTTACCAACTCTCCAACATTGATCTGTTCGCGGTGAAATAGGAACCATTTTTCAAGAAAGATAAAAGTAACGGCCACACTGCAGAAAAGAATAATCCACATTACCGGTCCGCCCTGCTGCATATATTCAAAAACACTCATTTTATAAATCCTTATAGTTTAAACTTTTGCTTTATTTTAATAATTTCTTCTTTGTAGTCAGTGATTGGTTCGATTTTCATACTGACTAGAATTCTATAGATTTTGATTGCCGATTTAGCGCTTTCTGGATCACCTTTGCTCAGGTAAAGAGAAGCAAGTGCGTTCGATGCCTTAACAAACCATAAATGGTTACCAGATGGGGCACTTCTGTAATCAAAATTTAATTCTTTGTATTTATCTACAGCTTTTTTAATTTGCCCCAGAGTTTCGTAGCACTTACCTATTTTGAATAAAGACTGGAATCTGAAGTCTGCAGAAATGCCTGTTTGGTTCAGTACGTATGTGTACATCTCAACAGCCTTCTCCAAATGTGAATTTTCAAAATTCGATGAGTAAAGTGAAAAGCTGCAGTCTCCGATTCTTCCACGTGCTGATGTTTTTGTGAATTGATCTTCAGACTTTTTGAAAACCGTTTCGTATTTTGCTATCGCTTCTGTATACTCGCTCACCGCCGAATGAATATTAGCACGAGTGAAAATTGCGTCAACATATGCTGACGATTCGGCGTAATCAGTCATTACTTCATCCGCAAGGAGAGCTGCCAGTTTTTCATTACCGTTTTTCAATGCGGCTTGTGAACGAGTCAACAGCGTTGTCGCCATAATTTCAGCATCTGATGAATAGTACTCTGTTATTTTAATCAGAATTCCATCAGCGTCTTTATAATCTCCACTGGAAAGGTAGAAATCTACCAGCCAGTTTAATGCATGAAGAGTGAACTTCGATTCTCTGTGTTTATTCGCAAGTTCAAGAACATCATTTACAGCTTTCTTATTTTCTCCTGTGAAGTAATAAGAATATGCTCTTTTGTAAAAAGCATTAGCAAGCATAGTGCTTTGTTTGTGATTCTCGATAAGCTCAGAAAACGATTCTGATGCCTCTCTGTATAGTTTAGATTTGAACTGCAGGTTCCCGATTTTAAAGAGTGCATGGTCTAAATATTTATGATCTTCGTGCTTTGATTTAAACTCTTTGAACTCAGTCAGAGCTTGATCCTCTCCCAGTTCGGAGCAGGCCAGCGCGTGGAAAAAGAGAGCTTCTATACCAGCTTCTGTCTCGGGTACTTCATCGATAAGCAATTGGGAAACATACTTAAGCGAATTATAGTCTTCCATTCTGCTGCTTGCATACATCGCTTTGAAAAGGCATTTCGTACGCACGCTTCGGTAGAAGTCTGCAATGCGGATAAACTCCTTATAGGCTTTTGCATCCTCTTTTTTGATGTACAAAATATTTGTCAGCGAATATTCCGCTTCACCTTTCTGAGCTTCACTTCCTGAATACTCAAAAATAAATTTAAATTTTTCAGCTGCAGCATCAAACATTGCTTCCTCAATATAGATGAAAGCCGATTCATTTGCCGCTGTAAGTTTGATATCAATATCTGCGGTACCGTCCGTGTGTATCAACTGATAGATTCCAAGAGATCGTTCCACATTACCGATCGAGTAGAGCAGGCGGGCCATTTGAAGCCTAATATTAGGGACTTCTTCAGAATCTGAGTAGTAGTTCAGGAATCGTTCGGCAGTCTGAATTGCCGACTGCTTATCTCCAAATGCTTCATACGTATTTATCGTTGTTTTAAGAGCATCCTGCCTTTCTGACGCCACGGTCGCAAATGAATAGGCATCCTCAAGATAGCCTATCGCTGCTTCGTACAGTTTCACCTCTCTCAAGTCATTTGCAACCTGCATATCAACTTTGTAGCATAGAGGATACGATTCTATCCGAATCTTTGAGCTTATCTGTTTGTATAAGGCTGCCAATTTATCAAATTTAGTTTTTTTCGAGTAGATATAGATTCGGTATAGATCCAGATCGACGGGATCAACACCGCGTTGTACTGTTTCAGGGTTATCTAGAATTGCTTCAACCTTATCGAACTGACCGGCTTTGATCATGGCAAAAAGTTTCTGTTTTGTGGCGCGTATTCTCCACTTTTCACTTGGACAGTTTATTTCGACCTTCTCGTATATCGAGACCGCGTTTTCCCAGTCCTGAATCCCTTCGTGTGAAAGTCCCAACCCGTTCAATGTA
This sequence comes from Lentisphaeria bacterium, assembly GCA_030590715.1. Taxonomy (GTDB): domain Bacteria; phylum Verrucomicrobiota; class Lentisphaeria; order Victivallales; family JAUVCU01; genus JAUVCU01. The sequence goes on along the minus strand of JAUVCU010000058.1, from coordinate 3,323 downwards.
GAATAATAAAAACGGTTTGTCGGACGAACTGTTTTTAAGACTTTATTATAAAAAGCAATCGCGCCTTTGTATTCTTTTTTTATACGGAAAATTTCAGCCTTGTAGTAATCGAGTTTCTCAACGCCGGCACCAACATCAACTATATAGTTTTTCAGCTCGGCTTCAGCTCTGTGATAATCAAATACGTTAATATAGGAAGTTATCAATGCTTCATAAGCGTACTCAAGTTCGTCGGCAACTCGTGATGTATCTTTTTTGTACCGCTTGTAAAAGCGGATCGCATCAACGTAATTCCCGTCGAAAAAAGCCTGGTCGCCAAGTCGTTTCCAGCGGAGTGAATTATTGGCATTGCTTTTTTCATATTGATCAAAAGGCACCAGCTCTTCTGCAGAGATCTCAGCTGAAAAGCCGCAGAATAGTAGTGGTAGCGCAGCAAGCAGTAATGCCTTTTTATCTGCTCTTTTTTGTCTCATTGATAATTTCATATATAAATTTTGTCCATATACAGCAAAACTAGGTGAAGAAAATCTTCACCTAGTTTAAGAAGCTTTTGGGGGTTATTTCGACTATGCGTCGGCGTATTTTTCCGCGATTTGTTCCAGAAGCTTACCAGCAAGTTCCTCGTTACCTTTGATAAGAGCTTTTGTCTGTTCGCGACCTTGAGCAAGCTGTTCTCCATCAAATGAGAACCACGAACCGCGCTTAAGGATAATGTCCGCATCGCATGCCACGTCCAGAATTGATCCAGCTCGTGAAATACCTTCGTTATAGTTGATATCAAACTCTGCAATTTTAAATGGAGCCGCAAGCTTGTTTTTCGTTACTTTAACGCGAGTTCTGTTACCCGTAACTTCTCCGCTGGCAGTCTTAATTGCTCCAATACGACGGATATCCAGACGTACAGAACAGTAGAATTTAAGAGCATTACCACCCGTTGTTGTCTCCGGGCTTCCGAACATAACACCGAACTTCATACGAATCTGATTGGTGAAAATTACACATGTTTTACTTTTTGCGACAGCTCCCGTAATTTTTCTCAAAGCTTGAGACATAAGTCTTGCTTGAAGACCCATGTGAGAATCTCCCATCGATCCTTCGATCTCGGCACGAGGAACAAGTGCTGCAACCGAGTCAATTACAAGAACGTCAATTGATCCACTTCGGATAAGTGTTTCAGCAATACTAAGTGCATCTTCACCACAGTCAGGCTGTGAAATCAAAAGTTCATCTGTATTAACACCGATTTTTTCCGCGTAAATTGGATCAATCGCATGCTCGGCATCGATGATCGCACACGTTCCGCCAGTCTTTTGAGCATTGGCAATTACGTGCAGACAAAGAGTCGTTTTACCAGAAGATTCCGGTCCGTAGATCTCTGAGATTCGTCCGCGTGGAACTCCACGTACACCAAGTGCCATATCAAGAGCAAGCGCCCCTGTGCTTATTGTAGGGATCTGTACTCTATCATTCGCACCAAGGCGCATGATAGAACCTTTACCGAATTCTTTCTCGATTTGTCCAAGTGCCAGACTTAATTCTTTCGGATCTTTAGTCTCTTTAGTTTCTTTTTCAGCCATTTTACTGTTCTCCAGTTTTGTGATTTTTTATGTGGTTTCAATAGTGATAACTATCTCATGCCACAGTGGCCATTATATGTCCAGGTCAGTTACGCTAGCCGCATATTTTTCAATATATTGACGTCTTGGCTCAACAACGTCACCCATAAGAAGAGTAAATATCTGGTCAGCCTGAACGGCATCTTCCAAAGTCACTTTAATCATCTTACGCTTTGTCGGATCCATCGTTGTTTCCCAAAGCTGCTCGGCATTCATCTCACCAAGACCCTTATATCGTTGGATCTGCATTCCTTGACGACCAAGCAGCTTGATTCCTTCAAAAAGGTCAGTAAGTGAGTGTATCTCATTCGTTTTGTCACCGTCGATAATCTCGAAGATTTTCTCTTCGCTGTGGAAAAGAGTTGAGATATTAGCACCGGATTCTTTAATCGCAGTTTCGATTTCTTCACATGCTTTTCCTTCGAAAATATTTGTGATATCTATTGCAGATTTGATTTTGTAAGCAACATCCGGGTTGTCTTCGATTGAACCAACCATATCTTCAGGAATGAACTGTTGTTCGATCTCTTCGATCACAGCAGCTTCTTCCTCGTCTGTATAAACGTATTTCACGCAGTGTGTTCCATCCACATTGTGTGTGTTGATCTTTGCAATCGGGAATTTGCCGTCAGCATTAACCTGCTCGAAGTATTCCTGCGGATCTACTCCGTGACGGTGGAAACTGACAGAAACCTGTTGAGAACGGATTACCGCCTCGACAATAGCTTTGATTTTATCAAGTGAAACAGGAACGTCGTTTGCATCTCTAACATCAAGACCCTCGTATCCAAGTTCCACAAGATAGCTGTTCAGCTGATCATCTGTGTCGATGTAGCGCTCTTTCTTGCGTCGTTTAACTTTGTAAAGCGGAGGATTCGCAAGGAAAAGGTAGCCATTTTCAACAAGTGGCTTCATGTGCCTGAAGAAGAATGTCAATAGAAGTGTACTAATGTGCGATCCATCGACATCGGCATCGGTCATGATTACAACACGGTGATAACGCGCTTTATCTATGTCAAAGTTTTCGTCATTTCCTAGACCACAACCAATGGCTGCAACCAGCGACTGGATCTCTTTGTTTTGAAGCATTTTGTCGATACGTGCTTTCTCAACATTAAGAAGCTTACCGCGAACCGGTAGGATCGCCTGATAAGAACTGTCACGTCCTTGTTTTGCCGAACCTCCGGCCGAGTCCCCTTCGACTATGTACAGTTCACTGATCGACGGATCTTTCGAAGAACAGTCGGAAAGTTTACCCGGAAGTGAGAATCCGTCCAGCGCGCCTTTACGCTGTACAAGCTCACGGGCTCTTTTTGCCGCTTCACGAGCTCGTGATGCCGTCAGTGCTTTGTTGATTATATCTTTTGCTGATTGCGGGTTCTCTTCAAGAAATTGTCCAAGTCCTTCATTTACGATTGACTCAACAATTCCTCGGACTTCACTGTTACCAAGTTTTGTTTTTGTCTGTCCCTCAAACTGAGGTTCAGGGATTTTAACACTTACAACGGCAGTAAGACCTTCACGGGTATCGTTACCAGTCATCGCTTTGTCACCTTTCAGAAGGTTGTTCTTTTTCGCGTAACTGTTGATCGTACGTGTCAGAGCTCCTTGAAGACCAGAAAGGTGAGTTCCACCTTCGTGTGTATTGATGTTATTCGCATAACTGAAAATGTTCTCGGTATATCCGTCGTTGTACTGCATTGCCAG
>JAUVCU010000042.1 GCA_030590715.1 Lentisphaeria bacterium | reverse complement strand
AATCGGTCCAGCATACTCAGACAAAGCAGCTCGTACAGGTATTCGCGCTCTTGAACTTCTTAAGCTTGAACGCTTCGAGAAACACTTCCGCATTGAATGTGCTAAATACAATAAAATGTTTGCCGCAGCAGGTACTGAAATTCTTGACCTTGATGTTGAATGGGAAAAACAAAAAGAAGCTGCCCTTTACCTACAGTCATATGTAAAAGACACTGTACTTACTGTTAACAAGGCACTTAAAGAAGGCAAAAACGTTCTTTTCGAAGGTGCACAGGGAACTTTCCTTGATATCGACCACGGAACATACCCATTTGTAACAAGCAGTAACACAACTTCTGGTGGAGCTTGTACTGGTGCTGGAGTTTCTCCTAAGCACATCGATTCTGTTTGGGGAGTTATGAAAGTTTATACAACTCGTGTTGGAGAAGGACCTTTCCCGACTGAGCTTAAATGCCAAATAGGTGAAGACCTTGCAATTATCGGCGGAGAAGTTGGCGCTACAACTGGCCGCGCACGTCGCTGCGGATGGTTCGATGCTGTAGCATCTAACTACTCTTGCATGATCAACGGTGTTGACAAACTTGCTCTTACTAAAGTAGATGTTCTTGATACTTTCGACGAACTTCTAATTTGTACTGCATACGATGTTAACGGTGTTGTTACTAAAGACATGCCTACCGACTCAGAAGATCTAACGATCGTAAAACCTATTTACGAAACAATGCCTGGATGGAACTCAAAAACGAGTGATATCACAGACTACAACGATCTTCCAATCGAAGCTAAAAACTATATCAACCGTCTTGCTGAACTTGTTGAATCAGAGATCGGTATTGTATCTGTTGGGCCAAACCGTGCTCAAACGTTTGAGGTTAACTGCTAATCAGCATTTAATTAATCAGATACACAACACATAAAGGTAGAATCATTTTGATTCTACCTTTATTGTATACACACCACCAATTAACAAGGCATACAACCAATACACCGAGGCAGCCGCAGACCATGGCAAATGATGAAATAAGCTTTTCAGCCTACCTGTTCAACAAAACGAAAAACTTTCTGCAGCAGTTCGATTTTCTACAGATCACAATCCTTTTTGCACTTTTATTCATCGGCGTTCTCTCCATCTATGGAACCGGACAGCAGATCGGCGACCCCCTTTACGAATCCGCCTACAAAAAACAGATTACCTGGATAATTCTGGGCTCAATTTCCTGGCTTACACTATCACTTATCGATTACCGGAAACTTATTTTAGGGATTTGGCCACTCTACGGAATATCACTGCTACTGCTAACCCTTGTCCTCTTCTATGGAAAAATTATTTTCGGAGCTCAAAGATGGCTCTCTATTGGAGGAATCAACATCCAACCATCCGAAGTGGCAAAATTCGCCACCCTGTTAACACTTGCCTGGCTCTTCTCACGAAGAGGGTTTTCTATCAATAAACTGCCATCACTTATAATAACAACAGCGATCGGCGGACTACAATTCCTATTAATCCTGATCGAACCAGATCTAGGAAGCTCCCTTGTGGTTGTTGCGATTACAATCGCATTAGTTTTTGCTGCAGGACTAAGGTGGAAAATAATTTTAATGCCGCTAGCCTTCGCGATGCTCTACATCGCCTACGTCGAAACCGCCTGGCACTTCAGTGACCATCCGCCAGTAACTGAAAAAAACAGACTGGAACTGAATGTAAAAGCATACGCACCATTCCTACATGAATACCAGCAGGAAAGAATACTCGTATTCCTGGATCCAACTCGAGATATGAGAAACAAAGGATGGAACCAACTTCAAGCCGGACTAGCCGTAGGAAGCGGAGGAATGTGGGGAAAAGGATTTATGCAGGGAACCCAAAATCAGCTAGGATTCCTACCTCAAACCGTCTCAAATTCAGATTTCATTTTCCCGGTTATCGCCGAAGAATGGGGCTTTGTCGGATCATCTGTAATAGTCACACTCTACATACTTTTAATATGCTCAATACTGCGCACAGCCCTTCTCGCACGAGATCTATTCGGCCGATATATCGCCGTCGGAACAGCCGCGGTTTTCTTCACACATTCTGTAGTAAATATCGGAATGAGCATACGACTAATGCCGGTAACAGGATTACCACTACCATTTTTAAGTTACGGAGGAACCTTTGTGGTTATTTCGATGTCATACCTTGGACTCCTACAATCTATCTATAAACAACGCAGGACTCCCAGCAAAAGACCAGGAATGGAAGCAACAAGAATCACCAATACGATGTTTGGATAGAAACTTCTAAAGACTTCGAACTGAAACAAAAAAACAAAGAACTAACCAGACAAAGACTCATAATAAGCGTCTGCCGGGAGATTTGGTTTTTTTGCAGCCGCCTTACAAAGCACATCGCAGCGTTCATTTTCAACATCACCAGCATGCCCTTTCACCCATTGAAAAACAACATCGTGCTTATCACATTGAACTAAAAGCCTTGCCCACAGATCCGGATTTACAGCAGCATCAGTTTTATTTCTCATCCAGCTATTGCGTTGCCATTTTCTAGCCCAGCCTTTGGATATTGCATTTACAACATATTTTGAATCCGAAAAGATTGTTACAGCACATGGCTCAGTCAAACTCTCAAGACCCTTGATTGCAGCAATAATTTCCATTCTGTTATTTGTTGTTCTGCAAAACGCACCTGAAAGCTCCTTTCTGTGTTGTTTGTATTTTAAAACAACGCCATAACCGCCAGGACCTGGATTTCCAAAACTACCACCATCTGTATGTATTGATAATTCTTTCACAGTATCTCCGGACAAATTAATGAAGTTAAATAAGGATTTCTTAAAGAGGAATATTTAAAGAATGAATTGGTAGCGGGGAGAGGAATCGAACCTCTGACCTTCAGGTTATGAGCCTGACGAGCTACCTCTGCTCTACCCCGCGACATCTATGTACTTGTTGGGGATGAATATCTCATCCTTCAACGCTGCACAATTTACGACGGTAAAGCTTTTTTACAAACTCTTTATCTAAAATTGTGAACTTTATCCAAGGGAGGAAGAAAATATTGACGAGTAAATGGTTTAAGGATGCTGTCATCACCGGCATCGGGAACAGTTCCTCCCGTGGTTATAATAACCTTAATATCAAGGTAATCCCCCTTAACATAACGGCAAAGCTCGCCACCATCCATGTCAGCCATTAAGTTGTCTGTCACAACCAAATTAAATTCTCCTGGCTCCGCTTTAAGAAGATCTATCGCCGAACCAGCAGACTTAGCCTTACACCCACCTTCTTCTAAAAAGAAGCGCAGCATATTTACCTGATCATCATCGACAACAAGCACTTTATTCAATCACTCTTTACTTTATGGAACTCCTTATTTTTTTTCTTCAACCTGGTCTGATTCCGGCAGGAATATACTGAATACGGAACCAACGCCCCTCTCAGAGTCAAGATCTATCCATCCGCCTTGATCCTGAATAATACTAACAGCCATAGCAAGCCCCAAACCAGCAGCATGTTCGTCAGCTTTTGTCGTAAAGAAAGGGGCAAATACTTTTTCTTTGATATCATCAGGACCCCCCTCACCGGTATCTCTCACATCAATTTTAACAAATCGGCCAGCTTTAAGTTCAGTAAACTTCAAAGTTCGATCCTCAGAAAAAGTGACTCGACTGATATCAATAAGGATATCCCCATCACGAGGCATAGCATCACTGGAGTTAATACACATATTCACAATCACCTGCTGAAACATCCCAACATCAAGATCACAATAAACAGGAACACCCAGACTATTTACACTTAGGGTAACTCCAACCGGCAGACTATGCCCAAGAAATCCCTGTACCTCCTCTATTTCGCGCGATATTTCCGCTGTTTGAATATGAATATTCTTTTTGCGCACAAAGGAAAGAAGGCTTTTAGTAAGTGAGGCGGCATTTCGGCCAGCTGTGGAAATCAATTTCAGGTAATTATACATCTCACTGTCTTTATCCAAATTAATCATAGCCAATTCAGCATAACCATTTACGATCGACAAACTGTTGTTAAAGTCGCGTGCAATACCGCTCGTCAAAGCCCCCATCGCCTCTATCTTCTGGCTCTGTCTCAAACGCTTCTCAAAGCGTTCCTTTTCCGTGATATCCTGAAGAGTCACCAACACAGTTTTACATCCATCGTAATCAATCAAAACAGACTTGCAGGAAACCCTTATCATATAATGAGCAGAACAGGACGTAACAAGATCCAATCCCTCAAAAGATCTATCACCTGTTTTATACGTCGCCTCAAATGCTGAACGTGCAGCAAGCAATGAGTTTCCTAAAAAGAATCGATCCAGACCTGACCCCTTTATATCGCCAAATGACAAATTCAGCAAATCGCAAAAAGTAGGATTGCAGAAAACAACGCCCTCTTCCGGCTGCCATAGAAAAATTCAATCTTGAATTCCATCCACGAGCGAATGATATAGCCTTTCACTATCTGCGAGAGACATTTTTGCCTCCTCAAGGTCTATGTTGGTTTTTACTCGAGCCACAACTTCTTTTTTAAAGTAAGGCTTAGTAATATAATCAACAGCCCCCATCTCCAGACCCTTAACCTTGTCGTTATCGTCCGATTTTGCGGTGACAAAAACAATCGGGATATCCTTTGTCGATTCTTCTTCTTTGAGGATTTTACATGTTTCAAATCCGTCAACTTCAGGCATCATAATATCGAGAAGGATCAAAGTAGGATGTACTTCTTTGGCAATCTCAACAACTTCGCTACCACTGGTCGTTTCGTAAACGTCATAACCTTCTTTTTTTAGAACTGCAGAAAGAATCATTATATTTGTAATAATATCGTCAACAATAAGCACGCTCTGCCTCTGCATAAGAAGGCCTCCCGAATATCAATTATAGTAAACAATAATGAATTATACGGGGTTACCATTCAAAAGAAACGACTGAAAAACATTAGTTCTTAAATTATCTAGACCAGCTGAATTTCACTTAGGAACCCTCAAGAAATTGAGAAAAGGACACTGGATATCAAACAGCAATTACGTGCAGAAAATTGTTAAGAAGCAACCTCTTGTGTTTGGTCTATTTCGAACTATATTCGCCACTAATAAACAAGCATTAACAATTAAGTGGCAAAGTATGAAGAGTTTAGACCCGAAATTCATTCCAATGAATCAGAACGACCTCGACGAATTAGGTTGGGATGAAATTGATATATTACTGGTAACGGGTGACGCCTACGTTGATCACCCGTCATACGGAATTGCGGTTATCGGACGATTACTGCTAAAACTAGGATACCGCTGTGGTATTGTCGCACAACCAGACTGGAAAAATCCAGACTGCCTGAAAGTTATGGGAAGACCCCGCCTCGCCTGTTTTGTAACTGAAGGAAATATGGATTCTTCTCTAAGTATCTATACAGTAGGACGACGTTACAGAAAAACAGATGCATATTCTCCCGGTGGAGAAATACGAAAAAGACCTCAGCATGCAGCTGTTGTTTACACTCAATTATGTAAGCAGGCATTCTCAAAAATCCCCGTTGTGATCGGTGGAGTTGGAACGAGTCTTAGACGATTTGTTCACTACGATTACTGGCAGGATAAACTTAAGCCGAGTGTTCTAGTTGAAAGTAAAGCATCTATTCTTGTATATGGAATGGGTGAAAAAGCGGTTACAGAAATCACAGAAAGACTGGAAAACGGAGAACCTCTTGCAGGAATCCGTGGTACAGCGACTCTTCTTGGTAAAAAAGCAGCAGAAGCTTTTGAACATGGAAACAAATACGTTGTACTTCCTTCATTTGGGGCACACAAAGAAGACAAAGACCAGCTTCTGGAAAGTACTAAAAAAATAGAGTTTGAAATGAACCCGTGGTGTGGCCGCGGACTGACACAACTGCACGGTGATAGAATGCTGGTGCAGGAACCACCGCAGGAGCCACTTTCGACCTGCCAGATGGATGAAGTTTTTGACATGCCGTTCGCCATGAAGCCACATCCTTCATACGATGAAAAGATTCCAGCCTATGTGACGATCGAGCATTCTATTCCCGCCGTACGAGGATGTCCTGGAGGTTGTACTTTTTGTGGACTTGTTGCGCATCAGGGAAAACAGATCTCGTATAGAAGTGAAGAATCTATTATGGGAACAGTTGATCAATTTCTTGAAGATAAGAATTTTCGGGGAACGATTAGTGATATCGGTGGTGCTGCTTCCAATATCTACGGTAATACCGTTTATGACGAAGATAAATGTAAAAAATGCCGCCGCACAAGCTGCTTTTATCCCAAGCTTTGTAACAATTACAATCCTGACGGGAAGCCTCTTTTATCGTTACTAAAAAAAATAAAAGCTACAGATGGCGTAAAACACCTTCACTTGAACTCTGGTTTGCGTTTGGCGCTTGCTGTTGATGACAGACAAAAAGAGTTGACGAAGGAAGTTATTCATCATCATGTTTCAGGACATCAGAAAGTTGCTCCAGAACATTTGGATAAGCGTGTTGTTGCTTTGATGCGAAAAGATCCGCCGGAAGATTTCTTTAAGTACAAAAAAATATTTGAAGAAGAAAGTAAGAACGCGAACAAAGAGCAATATCTTATTCCGCTTCTTATTTCAAATTTCCCGGGAACTACTGACGACGAAATGAAAGTGGTTGGTAAGTATTTAGATCAGGAAAACTGGAGTCCACAGCAGGTTCAGGACTTTATTCCGTTGCCTTTGACCATTGCCGGAGCTATGTATTATTGTGGAAAAGATCCGAAAGGAAATGAGATTGAAGTTCACCGGGGCCTTAAAGAGCGTCGCGGACAAATTCATGAGCTGAAGCGTAAGCGTGGAAAAGGTGGTTTGACTAAACGTGATTTCCGTCGTGGACACAACCAACACAGAAAAGACGAAGTGAATAAGTCCAATGACAGTTCTTCTGTTTCCTCTGGTCCAAATAAGAAAAAAAGAAGCAATAAAAGAAAAGCAAAAAACCAGACTTCTGACTAAAGAATTATAAGGCGCAGCTAAAAATAGCTGTGCCTTTTTTTGTTCTTATTTAATCAAAATAACAAACCTCTTATCAAACAACGACCACATCGACTCATCACACACATTTTTATAAAATTAATCAGACACAAATCAGCCTAAAATACCCCACTCCCACCATGTCCTCCTCCACCAATGTTCAGTCCTGCAACAAACAATGTCACAAATTTTAGTATAAATCTCACAATACTTGTGTACTTATAAATTATGTAAAATATTTTTTAAAAAAAGAGAACACAAAAAAAGGGAAGGTGACGGGCAAAAATAAAAGTTGTGGGGCAGTAAAAATTACAGGGGACTTTTATCGGCATGATGAAAGCAAAACAAAATCATTAGCAGTCATACATTAAAACAAACGAGGGTTGGAGTTTATGTATAATTCGGAAGTGGTAATGTTCTTTTCACTGGCTTGCGAGTTATCGCTCTGGCATTTGCCTTTTCAAAACACAAATGGATCAAAAAGCAGGACTCCGGAACAGATCTAGGTAATAGAGGACAGGCCTTGTTGGAGGGATGATTTTTAGCAGGATGGACCGATTATAAAAGTATAGACATATGCTTTGAATGGTATGGAGGAGGTAAGCCATGTATAAGAATCGGGTGAAGGTAAGTCTGGAAACACTGAGTCACAGTCACAAAGGAGTGCGTTATATGATAACGAACCGGGTGATTGGCGGCTCGTTTATTTTCGGAGATGCGGAAAAGCAGAAGTTTCTGAATTTGATATTTGAGGGAATGAAACGGCATTCGTACCGGTTGCTTGATTACGTTCTGATGGATAATCACTATCATTGTGTCATAGAGATTGATCCGATTGAGGATATGAGCAGAGAAGAAGTGTTAGAGCGCTGGTATTTACCGCAAAGAGCCAAAACACCACGAGAGCCAACGGAAGAAGAATTTGATAAATTTAATAAGAAAATTCACGATATAAGCTTTGTCGTTGGTAATTTTGAGCAGCGGTTCGTCCAGTGGTATAACAAACGTATGAACCGCAATGGAAGTCTGTTCAACCGGTTTGATTCGGTACTAATCGAAGACGGAAGGGCACTGGCATTTATAATGGCGTATATAACGATGAATCCAGTTAGAGCGGGTCTTGTTACCGATCCGGCCGATTATCATTGGTGTGGATACACCTACCGGCTCGCCAAAGGAAAGCTTGATCCGCACGATGAGTCTCTCGTTATAAGTCTCTACAATTCACTGAATCTTCCTAAACAAATTCTAAAACTTCCGGTAAAGAAGCAACTCACACTTCTCTGGAAGTATTTCAGAATAAGACTGCTTCGCTGCAACCTAAAAGACTATCGTTCTATAGAAAGTGGAGATAATCGAGCCAAAACGTTGAAAGACAAAATCGAAAAAGAAGGAAATTCAGTAGAGATTAATAACGCCAGTCATTTTCTTATAAAGGTACGGTTCGCATCAAAAGGAATCGCAATTGGTTCAGAACTATTTGTGGAAAATGTGTTAAGAGGTTGCGGGAAAGTGCTTGGCTACAAAAGGGAACATCATGCACATGATTATCACGCCTGGGATCACATTCATACGCTCAAAAAACACCGTGAAGTATTCTGTTGAATTATTGCTTCAGTGCTGTAATAATACGAAAAAAGGCGCAGCCGGGATCGGTGCGCCTTTGGAATACTACAGGAAAAGCTTTTAGAAAGAGTGATCGTCGTTAGGGAACGTCCCGCCTTTCACATCCTTAACATACGATTCAAAAGCACCCTGGATCTGCTCGCCAAGATTTACGTAACGCTTAGCGTGTTTAGGAATAAAGCTGGTAAAAAGGCCAAGCATATCATTAACGACCTGAACTTGCCCATCACAATGAACACCACCACCAATACCGATTGTCGGAATCAGCAGAGCTTCTGAAATTCTCTTACAAACTCCTTTCGGAATCCCTTCCAGAACAACAGCAAAAGCCCCTGCATCCTGAAGAGCAAGAGCATCATCCATAAGCCGATCAGCCTGCACTTCTGTTTTACCTGCAATTTTATAACCGCCGGCAGTCATAACACTTTGCGGCAGAAGCCCA